>NZ_JANKAS010000004.1 GCF_024622505.1 Irregularibacter muris | reverse complement strand
GAGAATTAAAGAGAAACTTGGATGGCTAAGTCCAGTGCAATACAGACTTAGTCTTCAGGCTGCATAAAAATAGCGAGGCAGCCGAAACTGTCTCGCTAATAAAGTCTAACTTTAAGGGGTCACCTCATTCAAAGTGTTTTTTATTTTATTCAATTCCATGGGAAAGAAGAGTATAAATATATGAATTTAACAAAAAATAAAGAGGATTTTAAAAACTAAATTTTAAAAAAAGATGAGATAGATTTTACAATCTTGAGGAAAGGAGACTATTTATGAATAAGGATATGCAAAAAAAACCTGTGCCCGAAAGTATGGAGGAGAAGGGAAAGATTGTAGAGATTAAAAATAAGGATGATGCTTACCAAGATGAAATGGCAGACAAGAGTATGTACGGTGAATTTATGTCCACTTATAACTATTGGCTAGGTACAGATGCCCAAAGAAAACGAGCAGAGCATTTAGAAAATACCACAAAAAATAATAATGTAAATAGGGAAGAATGAATTACACTGAGATAATTTCCTATTAAAGTAACTGGTTGTGCTCGTTAAATGGAGACTTTGCTTTGTGCAGAGGTTTAGAGTTTGTTAATGCAGGCGAAAGCGCTTTAAATTAAGTGTTTGAGCGTAGCGAGTTTTTGATACTGCTGAAGGCAAATTTACAAACTCTTGACCTTGGAACATGAGAAAATAGGAATTTAACGAGTACAACAGATTAAGGTAGTTCTATAAAAGTCATCCTCTCGGATGACTTTTATAGGTCTATTGCTTGAGGATTATTGTAAAAATATATGTATATTGGTAAAATATTCTTAAAACCCTTAGGAATATTTATGGGAAAAAATTTTTAACGTTAAAATGATCAACAAAAAGGGTAATAATACAGGTAAAGGAAAATCTATTTATAGGTCTATAAATTTACATAATGCTTAAAAGTGAGAAGTAAAGGAGAGGTTAGATGAAATGTCAACATTGTAAAGAAAGAGATGCGGTAGTACATCTTACAAAAGTTATCAATGGTGAAAAACAAGAATATGATTTATGTGAGTCCTGTGCCCGAGAATTAAATGAACTCTCATTTGAACAAAGCTTTGATTTCCATAAGTTTTTTTCGGGATTATTGGATATTGACAATTCATTTTATCCACAGCAAAGTCCTGTAGAAGAATTAAGATGCCCTCTTTGCAAAATGGGTTTGAATGCCTTTAAAAAAACAGGAAAAGTAGGGTGTGATCATTGCTATGAAGTGTTTGGAGAGCATTTGGAGCCCCTAATTAGACGAATTCATGGTAGCGAAGAACATAAAGGCAAAATCCCCCATAACACCACCAAAAATATTAGACTAAAAAAAGAAATTGAAGAACTAAAAGAACAATTACAAAGGGCCGTAGAAAATGAAGAATATGAATTGGCCGCTAAACTAAGGGATGAAATCAAAGCCAAAAATGAGGGGTTATCTTAGAAAGGGGGAGCCATATGACAGCATGGGATATCAACCCAGGAGGAGATAACGATATTGTTATCAGTAGTAGAATAAGATTAGCAAGAAATATTTTAGGGAAAGTCATGCCCACTTTTATGCAGGAAGAACAAGCTAAGGAAGTGATTCAATCTATCCACGAAGCCATTCTTTATAGCAATTCGGCTATAGCTCATGAGTTTGAACTCATAGAAATGGATAAGATATCCTCCTTAGAAAGACAAGTATTGGTGGAGAAACATCTCATTAGCCCTGATCTAGGAAAAAGCAAAATAGGTGCGGTTTTGATCCAACAGGGTGAGCAAGTAAGCATAATGATTAATGAAGAAGATCATCTCCGCATTCAATGTATCCTGCCGGGATTTCAATTGAACAAAGTCTGGGAGATCGCCAATAAAATAGATGATCTTTTAGAGGAAACCATACCTTTTTCTTTCCATGAAAAATGGGGATATTTAACAGCCTGTCCTACAAATATAGGAACAGGGATGAGAGCTTCTGTAATGGTACATCTTCCCTGTCTGGTATTGACCGGGCAAATTAACTCTGTCATACAAGCTATTGGGAAGTTAGGGATTACCATCAGAGGGATTTATGGAGAGGGTACAGAGTTTATAGGAGATTTATTTCAGATATCCAATCAGATCACTTTAGGTTCTTCAGAAAAGGATATTATTAGTAATTTACATTCCGTGGTAAAGGAAATTCTTAAAAGAGAAAGACAAATAAGAATGAATATGAAGGAGTATAACCCTATCAATTTACAGGATAAAATCTATCGTTCTTATGGCATTTTAAAATATGCAAGAATTTTATCCTCAGATGAATGCATGAAATTGTTATCCTATGTAAGACTAGGGATAGATTTGGGCTATATTCAAGATATCGATATGGATGTTATTAATAACTTGATGACCAATATTCAAACAGGTATGTTGCAAAAAAATTATAATCGAAGAATGGATGAAAGAGAAAGAGACTACATTCGAACCCAATATATTCGCGAAAAGATTGAAAAATAACTGGAGGTGCTTTAAATGGCGATGTTTGGAAGATTTACAGAAAAGGCACAGCAAGCCCTTGTATT
The DNA here is from genome assembly GCF_024622505.1 of Irregularibacter muris. Lineage (NCBI taxonomy): Bacteria > Bacillati > Bacillota > Clostridia > Eubacteriales > Eubacteriaceae > Irregularibacter > Irregularibacter muris. Next base: position 233,369 of record NZ_JANKAS010000004.1, on the reverse strand, counting down.
TGCACAACAGGAGGCCAGTAGCCTTAACCATAATTACGTAGGAACTGAGCATTTACTTCTTGGACTGATCAGGCAAGGGGATGGCGTGGCAGCAGTTTCCCTAAAAAACCTAGGGGTGGATTTGGAAAAAGTAAGAAATGAGATTGTAAAAATCATAGGTACAGGAGATGAGGGCAATTCTAAAATTGTAGGGTATACTCCTAGGACAAAGAGAGTATTAGAACTAAGCTTAGCTGAGGCAAGGAGCTTAGGCCATAATTATATAGGGACAGAACACTTACTTTTAGGATTAATCCGAGAGGGAGAAGGGGTAGCAGCTAAGGTACTTCATGATTTAGATATCAGTTTTGATAAAACTAGACAGGAAGTGATGAATCATCTCAATAGCAATCCTTCCTCCCAGGAAAATAGCAAAAGAAAGCAAAAAACAAATACACCCACCCTGGAGCAGTTTGGTCGAGATCTTACCGAGCTAGCAAGGGAAGGAAAGATTGACCCAGTTATTGGTAGAGAAAAAGAAATAGAACGGGTTATTCAAATTCTCAGTCGAAGGACCAAGAACAATCCTTGTTTAATTGGAGAACCTGGTGTAGGAAAAACTGCAATAGCAGAGGGACTGGCCCAAAGAATTATAGAAGGGAGTATCCCTGAGAACTTAAAGGATAAAAAAGTGGTTACTTTAGACCTTTCTGGAATGGTGGCAGGAGCAAAGTATAGGGGAGAATTTGAAGACCGGCTTAAAAAGGTAATGGAAGAAATACGTAATTCTGCGGATGTCATTTTGTTTATTGATGAACTCCATACCATTGTGGGAGCAGGAGCAGCAGAGGGGGCCATCGATGCTTCAAATATCATCAAACCTGCTTTAGCCCGAGGGGAATTGCAAACCATCGGTGCGACCACCCTAGATGAATATAAAAAATATATTGAAAAGGATTCAGCCCTAGAAAGAAGATTCCAACCTATCCAAGTAGGGGAACCTACTACAGAAGAGACTCTTCAAATCTTAAAAGGATTAAGGGATAGATATGAGGCCCATCATAGAGTAAAGATTACAGATGAAGCCCTAAAAGCAGCTGTTGAGCTTTCAGATCGCTATATTACCGATCGATTTTTGCCGGATAAGGCCATTGACCTAGTAGATGAAGCAGCATCTAGGGTAAGATTAAGTGTCCTTACTGCACCACCAGAAATAAAAGAACTAGAAGAGAAAATAGAAAAATTTGAACAAGAAAAGGCAGAGGCCATATCTAGCCAAGACTATGAGAAGGCTGCCAGAATCAGAGATGAACAGCAAAAATCTAAAAATCAGCTAGAAGAGATTAAAAACAATTGGAAGAAAAAGAACAATAAAAGTGCAGACCAAGTAGATGAGGAAGACATTGCTCACATCGTTTCGAGCTGGACAGGTGTACCTGTAAAAAAATTAGCTGAAGAAGAATCCGATAGATTATTAAATTTAGAAGAAGAGCTTCATAGAAGGGTTATTGGTCAAGATGAAGCTGTAAATGCAGTGTCTAAGGCCATTCGTAGGGCCAGGGTAGGACTTAAAGACCCCAATAGACCTATTGGTTCCTTTATCTTCTTAGGACCTACTGGAGTAGGAAAAACAGAATTAAGTAAAGCCTTAGCAGAAGTGATGTTTGGCGATGAGAATGCCATGATAAGAATTGATATGTCAGAATATATGGAAAAACATACCGTATCCAGATTAATCGGTTCCCCTCCAGGATATGTAGGATATGAAGAGGGAGGACAATTGACAGAAAAGGTAAGAAGAAAACCCTACTCTGTAGTATTAATGGATGAAATAGAAAAAGCCCATCCGGATGTATTCAATATATTATTGCAAATTTTAGAGGATGGCAGATTGACCGATGGAAAGGGTAGAACAGTAGACTTCAAAAATACCGTGGTGATTATGACCTCCAATGTGGGAGCACATACCATTAGAAGACAAAAAAGTTTGGGTTTTGCTACTGCCCAAAATGAGAAGGATAGAGGCTATGAAAAAATGAAAGGCAATGTGATGGAGGAACTGAGAAAAACCTTCAGACCAGAGTTTTTAAATAGACTAGATGAAATCATTGTATTCCATCAATTAGAGGACCACCATCTTAAAGAGATTATCTCTATATTGTTAGAGAGACTGGCCCAAAGACTGAAAGACTTGAATATTTATGTAGAGTTTACCGATAATACAAAGGAATTCCTAGCAAAAGAAGGATTTGATCTAACCTATGGGGCAAGACCTTTGAGAAGAGCAATACAAAAAAAGGTAGAAGACCAATTATCAGAAGAAATGTTAAAAGGAAGTATTTCTACAGGGGATCACATTGTCGTAGATGCCAAGGATGGAAAACTAGAGTTTAGAGTGAAAGAATAAAACCAAAAAATCCCCTAGGGGATTTTTTGGTTTAGGCCTTAATTTACTTAGAAATATTTTTACACTATAATAAAGATAGGAACGATGAAAAGAGGGAGAGGTATGGCCAAACTCAAGAAAAGATATATTTGTCAAGAATGCGGGTATGAAAGCCCTAGATGGATGGGAAAATGCCCGGAATGTGATCAATGGAACACCATGGTAGAAGAAGTGACCAACCCTAAAAAGGCTTATGGTAATTTTGGAGGCACAATAATCAATCGCCCCCTGACCTTAAAGGAAGTAACCATAGAGAAAGAAGAACGATTTTCTACGGGGATGGAAGAATTAAATCGTGTTCTAGGGGGAGGAGTGGTACCGGGTTCTTTGATATTAATTGGAGGTGATCCTGGTATTGGTAAGTCCACCATTCTTTTGCAGATTAGCAGCCAATTGTCTACCAGTAAATTAAAGGTGTTATATGTATCTGGAGAGGAATCTCTAAAACAAATTAAACTAAGGGCACAAAGGCTGGATACCAATAGTGATTCTCTCTATATATTAGCAGAAACCAATATGCCCATTATTGAAAGAAGCATAGAGGAAATGCAGCCTGATGTCATCATGATTGACTCCATTCAAACCATGTATCAACCTGATATCACATCGGCTCCAGGCAGTGTAAGCCAGGTAAGGGAGATCACAGGGCAACTTATGCATGTGGCCAAGGAAAAGGGCATTGCCACTTTCATCGTTGGTCATGTTACCAAACAAGGATCAATAGCTGGGCCAAGAGTATTGGAACATATGGTGGATACGGTATTATACTTTGAGGGAGAAAGACATCACACTTATAGAATTTTAAGGGCAGTTAAAAACAGATTTGGTTCCACCAATGAAATAGGTATATTTGAGATGAAAGAAAAAGGGTTAGAGGAAGTTAAAAATCCCTCAGAAATGCTATTAAGCGGTAGACCAATAGGTAGTCCAGGGTCCATTGTTATTCCCTGCTTAGAGGGGACTAGACCGGTATTAATAGAATTACAGGCTTTAGTCAGTACAACCAATTTTGGAATGCCTAGACGCATGGCCACAGGGATTGATTATAATAGAGTGGTGCTGCTACTGGCTATAATGGAAAAACGATTGGGGATGCAACTGCAAAATCAGGATGCCTATGTCAATATTATTGGGGGATTAAAAATAGATGAACCTGCCCTTGATCTAGGAGTCATTATTGCCATAGCTTCTAGTTTTCGAAATATAGAAGTTGATCCAACATTAGTAGCCATAGGGGAAGTTGGGTTGACAGGAGAAGTACGATCTGTACAATTTATAGAAAAAAGACTAATGGAAGCAAAAAAAATGGGCTTTAAAAAATGTCTGATTCCGAAAAGTAACATGAAGGGATTAGCTATAAAAGACATTGAAATAGTAGGCGTGGAAAACCTCTCTGAAGCCCTGCAATGGATATTTTAAAACTATAAATATAAGAAAGGTTGGTTTCCTATCAACAAGACCAACTTTCCTATTGCATAAAAAAAGTGGGAATCTTCTAGATTTCCACTTTTGAGCATTTATTTAAATAAAGTTATCTAAGCATATTGTATATACCTAAGGTATTTATTTTTTTCTTCTCCTTTAGAATAATATCTAATAGGTTTAAATCTAAAGAATTGCAAAGGGCTGCAATGTAAAAGAGATGGTTTCCTAACTCTTGTTCTACAACTTCCCTACACTGCTCACATAATTGACCTTTTACATGGTTGTTTAAAGCCTCATGAATATTTTCCATAGAAATTTCGTCACCAATTTCTTGTTTAATGGCATGAATTTCTACACACCCACAGGAGGTTACTGCTTTTACAATAGCACGATTCACGCGGGTACTAGACTCTTGTTGCTTGGTGAGGACATCTAAAATACTTTTATGTTTAATTAGAAGTTGGGATACCGTATCTTGAAATTGATCACAAATCACATCTTTCATATTCTGACTCACCTCGAAATAGTATTGTTAACGTCTCTTATTTTTATTATAGGGCTTTAGATCTACCTTTGTCAATGAACAACCCCATAAAAGAAAATATTATATATTTTACAAAATTCCATTGACAAAACCTAGATCCATGTGTTAAAATTAGTATTTTTGTTGACAAATAGTTAAACTTTTAGTATACTTAAATTAGTCATTTCTAAAAATGGGAGGCGGCTTAATGTTCAATATCGGTGATAAAATTGTATACCCTATGCATGGGGCTGGGATAATAGAAGCCATTGAGGAAAAGGAAATTCTAGGCAAAAAAAGAAAGTATTATGTGATGAGACTACCTCTTGGGGATATGAAGGTGATGATTCCCATTGACAGCACACAGGATATCGGACTTAGAGAGGTAATTAATGAACAGGAATTTTCAGATGTACTGGAAATATTAAAAGGCGACAAAAGTAAAATGTCTCAAAATTGGAATAGAAGATATCGAGCCAACATGGAAAAAATAAAAAGTGGAAATATTTATGAAGTGGCTGAAGTCGTGCGGAACCTTTTGTTATTGGATCGTGAAAAAGGGCTGTCTACTGGAGAAAGAAAAATGTTAAATAGTGCAAAACAAATCCTAATTAGCGAGTTTTCTTTGGTGAGAGATCTGAATGAAGAGCAAGCAGAAGAATTAGTATATAGTACCTTAGTAGAAGAATAGACGTGAAAACGTCTGTTTTTTATTGGACGAAAAAAGAAACTTTCACGTCAATAAAAAGTAGAGTCTACTAGGGAAATATCTTCCCCTATTCCATTAGTAAAGCTTCCGGATGGATTTTTAAGACAAATCTTGTCAGGAGAGTTTGGTTAATCCTTAATCTTGGTATATACTTTATTATAGGAATTTTATTTTATAGGTTATAAAATAGGAAATTTTGGAAAAGATTAATAGATAGGAGGTGAATGCATGGTAAACAAAATCATAAGAGGATTATTGACCATTGCAGGATTAGTTTTAGGATACCAAGCGATGTATTATGCTCTAAGATTAATTCCTATTGAAGAAACAATTAATATGGACCTAACTTATACAATACGGATTACAGCCTATATTGTAGGAGCGATTATTGGTGGCCTTATATTATTTTTATTTTCTCCTAAAATCATTAATAAGGGTTGGCAATCCACCTTTACCGTGGAAAAAAGTTTAGAAAGAATGCCCATTAATGAAATTATTCTTGGGGCCTTTGGATTAATTATTGGTCTTGTTATAGCGAGCTTAATCAGTATACCTATAAATAATATCCCCATACCTTGGGTAGGAAATATTATTTCTCTTATATTTTATATTGTATTAGGATATCTAGGGATAAACCTTGCTATTAAAAAAAGAGACGATATTACCAATCTTTCCAATGTCTTTAAAAGATCCAACAGAGAAAATAAACCTTCAAAACATAGTGGCCATGGTATTCCTAAAGTATTAGATACTAGCGTGATCATTGATGGTAGGATTTTTGATATTTGTAAAACAGAATTTGTAGAGGGGCCATTGATTATTCCCCACTTTGTTTTAGAAGAGTTAAGACATATTGCAGACTCTTCAGACGCATTAAAACGCAATAGAGGTAGACGAGGACTAGATATTTTAAATAAAATTCAAAAAGAATTAGAGATTCCTGTGGAGATTTCTGAAAAAGATTTTCCCAATATTGCAGAGGTAGACAGCAAATTATTAAAGTTAGCTCAGCTTCTACATGGAAAGGTAATCACCAACGACTATAATCTAAATAAGGTTGCTGAATTCCAAGGAGTAAGTGTGCTGAATATTAACGAACTGGCCAATGCAGTAAAACCAGTGGTATTACCAGGAGAAGAAATGATTGTACAAGTAATTAAGGATGGTAAAGAATCTGGACAGGGCATTGCCTATTTAGATGATGGAACAATGATTGTGGTGGATGGCGGCAGGAAGTATGTCGGAGAAACCATTGATGTCATCGTAACTAGTGTCTTACAAACAGCAGCAGGGAGAATGATTTTTGCTAAACCAAAATCAGCTTCTGAGAAAGTGTCCTAAATAAATATTCCAAGAAAGCGGCTATGGCCGCTTTCTCTGCGCTCAAAAGTCCCGTTTTGTGTCATTGTAAATGTAGCCTAGGGGAGTGAAGAATCTTAAAGAAGCTTAAATACTGGATTCTTGTCTATATTCCTTCAAATGATAAATTCAGGTATTTTCCTTTAGATAGGATTTTTCAACAATCTCACCTACTAACGAAGAAGCTCTGTAGGGCTGCTTCGTTAGTAGGTTTTGCATTTATCCCCCTTTTTGTTATAATATCAAGTGAATTCATATGAAAAGAGTTGAAAGATTGGCGGTATTTTAAATAGGTGGTGTAAAGGATGTCTAAACCATATGTGTCTGCGGTCATAGTTGCCGCAGGTCAGGGTACGAGAATGAAAGCCAGTACGAATAAACAATATTTAATGCTAAAGGGCAAGCCCATTTTAGCCCATACTTTATCAGTATTTGAAAAAAGTACGTTAGTCGATGAGGTTCTCGTGGTAGTGGGAGAACATGAAAAATCCCAGTGTCTACAAAAGGTTATAAAATATTATGGATATAAAAAAGTAAAAAAACTTGTTACTGGAGGGGAAACGCGTCAACAGTCTATGTACAATGGGTTAAAGGAGGTCAACCCTCGTGCAGATATTGTGATAACCCATGATGGAGCAAGACCACTGGTACATGAATATACCATACAAACAAGTATTGCAGAAACCCTAATTCATAAAGCCACAGTAGTAGGAGTCCCTGTTAAAGAAACAATCAAAATAGTTGATGCCAAACATTTTGTAGAAAATACACCAAAAAGAGATGTACTTTGGTCAGTCCAGACTCCTCAAACCTTTACTTATGACTTGTTGATGGAAGCTCACCAAAAAGCTCTACAAGAGGGCTTTATAGGTACTGACGATGGAATGTTGGTAGAGAGGCTGGGTTATCCAATAAAAATGATAAAAGGACAATACGACAATATCAAAATCACCACCCCTGAAGATCTAATCATTGCAGAATCTATTATAAATATCAGAATGAGATAGCCTAAATATAAAAGTATATATTTAGGTTTTTTTTGTATTGAATTATAAAATATACTGAATTGCCGTTGACCTGTAATGGCTTACAATATATAATAAAGGTGAAATAAATAAACTACCATGAAAAAGATTTCAGGTGATAAAATGAGAGATAGGCAAAGAGATATTCGATTATTAGTGCGTGTGGCCCAAATGTATTATGAGGAAGGTGCTAATCAAGCAGAGATTGCGGAAAAGCTTGGCATTTCCAAGGCGACAACCTCTAGGATTTTGACAGAGGCAAGAGAAGAAGGCATAGTTACCATCACTGTGAATAACCCTATTACCCATGGGTACATAGGTATAGAAAAAGAAATGGAAATAAGATTTGGACTTAAAGAGGTCATATTGATAGAAACAAATGCTGAAAAACCCGAAGACCTTAGAAAGGAACTGGCAAAAGCTGGGGCAAAATATTTACAAAGGGTAATAAAAACAGGGCAGACCATTGGGGTATCTATGGGACATTTGCTTAAAGAACTCCCCTCCTTTGTAGAAAATTATCGTACCAATAAAATAACCTTTATCCCCTTACTAGGGGGGATAGGACAGACCAATATAGAACTTCATCCCAATCAAATTGCCCTGGAATTAGCAAAAAAATTTAAAGCGGAATACAAACTATTACATGCCCCCGCCATAGTAGATAATTTTCAGGTAAAAGAACTTTTTACAAAGGATCGCTATGTGCAATCCATATTGGAAATGGGAGAAAAAGTAGATATTGGACTATTTGGAATAGGATCGCCTCTCATTAATACATCGACTCTATTGGAAAGTGGATACTATAGTGCGGAAGAAATTGAAACCCTTAGAAGAGAGGGGGCTGTTGGCGATATTTGCTCCCAGTTTGTTGATGCCTATGGAAATGGAGAACAATTTGAATTTAATAAAAGAATTATTGGTATCCCTTTAGAAAAAATAAGAGAAATTCCATTAGCCATAGGAATCGCAGGCCATCTTGAAAGGAAAGAGGCCATTTTATCGGTATTAAGAGGGAATTATATCGATGTTTTGATTATAGATCAACTTACAGCAAAAGCCATTATAGAATTGGATAAAAAACAAAGAAAATAATTTTGCATTTAAAAATAGGATTAAGAAGGGAGAGTTTCACATGTTAGGATTAAATACAAAGCTCAAGCAGCGCCAAGAGGCAGGAAAACCAATTAACACAGGCCTTGTAGGGGCTGGACAAATGGGTAAGGGTATGGTAAGTCAGATGATGTTGATGAAGGGGATGACACCTGGCCTAGTCATTGATATTAATGTGGACAATGCTGTAGAAGCCTACACTTTGGCTGGAATAAGTAGAGAGGATATTGTGGTTGCAAAAAATCTGTCTCAACTCAATGAAGCCCTAGAAAAAGGAAAATTTGTGGCATCTGACAATGCAGAACTAGCCGCTAAGGCCAATCTAATAGATGTTGTAGTAGATGCAACAGGAGTACCCGATGTAGGGGCAAAGATTGCCATGGACTCCATTTTTAACAAAAAACATATTGTTATGTTAAATGTAGAAACCGACGTAGTTATTGGACCTCTTCTTAAACAAATGGCCGATAGTGCTGGGGTAATTTATACAGGATCTGCGGGAGATGAGCCTGGTTCAGTAAAAGAGCTTTATGATTTTGCTGATGGTATGGGATTTGATATTGTAGCCATTGGGAAAGGAAAAAACAATCCTGTTAATCTAAGGGCCAACCCTGAAAATGTTTATGAGCAAGCCACAAAATCTGGAGTAAGTCCCAAGATGTTGACTTCTTTTAAAGACGGCACAAAAACTATGGTAGAGATGACAGCCATGGCCAATGCCACAGGATATATTCCCGACATACGGGGAGGGCATGCACCTAGTGCAAGTGTAAATGAACTGCCAGGAATTTTCCAACTAAAGGAGCAAGGTGGAATTTTAAATAAATATAAAATAGTGGATTATGTAAATGGAGTAGCTCCAGGAGTATTTATTATTGTCACCACAGAACTACCACAAATTCACCACGAAATGCAGTATCTGAGTATGGGCGCTGGACCTAATTATGTATTATATCGTCCTTATCATCTAACAAGCTTGGAAACGCCACTATCTGCTGCTAGGGCTGTGCTTTATCATGAACCTACCATAGTACCTATGGGGGGGAAACCTATCGCAGAAACCATTACAGTAGCCAAAAAAGATCTAAAGGCTGGGGAAATGCTAGATGGTATTGGCGGATTTACCGTATACGGGACCATTGACACCTATGAAAAAGCTAAGGGAGAAAATGCTGTACCTTTAGGATTGATTACTAAAAATACAAAACTAATAAAAGATGTTAAAGAAGGACAATTGATCACCTATGATATGATTGAATTGGATACTTCAACTTTAATTTACAAACTTAGAAATCTCCAGGAGACACTAATTGGATAAGCTTTGTAGAATAAGTGATATTGGATTAGGGGGAAGATGACAATACCCCTCGCCGCTTACTACAAGATATAGAAATTCTAATCTTAAAAGGAGGAAATAGTAATGCGAATAGCTATTGGTTGTGACGAGGCAGGAATACAATTAAAGGACACTTTAAGGGATCATGTAGCGAGTAAAGGCTATGAAATCGTAGACTTTGGAATCAATGAAGGAGAAGTCGTTCTCTATCCTGATAAGGCAAAGGAAATCGCAGAAGCAGTAGCCAAAGGGGAATTTGATCGAGGAATCATTATCTGTGGCACAGGTATAGGCATGGCCATAACCGCTAATAAAGTACCAGGTATACGTGCCTCAGTGGCCCATGACGTGTTTTCAGCAGAAAGATTAGTAAAAAGCAATAATGCTCAAATCATTACCCTAGGCCAGAGAGTCATTGGACCAGAAAGTGCAAAAACCGTAATTGATGCATGGCTGGTATCAGAATTCCAAGGGGGAGGATCCTTGTCCAAGGTAGAAAGAATGATTGAGATTGATAAGGAGTATAGATAAAAAAGAAAAGTTTAGAACAAAAGAGAGATAAGAATAAAATCTTCTTTAAAATTTATTAAATGAAATCTAGCCCGAGGCATTTGGCATTATCCAATAAAAATTGCGCAAAAGCAAAATTTATGAGGATTTTGTCACTTGCCTCTTTTTTTGCTATAGGAAAGCTCTAAAAGTTTTCCACATTAATATGGAAAATCCTCTTTATTTAATTATGAAATTAAATCCAATATAATTTACATACAATCTAATGTAGATAAGAATTCTTATTAAAACTCAATGAGGAATTGGGGTTGTGTTAATTGGAACAATTGAAGTCTAGACAAATACAATTGTATCAATTGCTATGCAAAGAGGAGGGATATATTGCTACAAAATATTTTAGCGAGTATTTAGATGTCTCTAATAAAACCGTTTATAACGATATAGAAATTTTAAATAGGGAGTTGAAAAAATACAATTTGTATATCGAAAAAACTCCACGAAAAGGCTTGAAACTAAATGGAAGAGAAGAAGATAAAAGCAATTTTGAAAAGAGTTGTATTTATTACAGTGAAAAAACAGAATATTACAGTCCTAGAAACAGAAGGCTGAATATATTAAAAAAATCTATTCTAGAAGATAAAATTGTAGATTTAGAAGATTTAGAAAACACTTTTTTCGTTACTTGTGCATCATTAAGAGGTGATATAGAAGAGTTAAATAAATCGTTTAATCCCTATGATGTGATCATAAAAACCCATAAAAATAAAATTATTCTAGTAGGAAATGAACAAAATTTACAAAGAGCCTATGGGAAATATTTGCTGCAAGAAATATTTAATAAGGATAGTCATGTAGATTTAAATGGTATTGAATATATATTTCATGAATTCATAAAGGATCATTTTGACCTGAGTATTATCTCACTTTCTAAAGCAAATATTAATCATTTAGTAGAAATTAATAATCGAAAAATTTCAGATTACTATATAAAATCCTTATATTTAGTCATTTTAATTTTTCTAACGCGAATTAAATTAAATAAACACATATGTTATGAATCGAAAGACATAAGCGAGTTAGAACCTTATTTATTGACAATAGACTTAATAAATGATTTTGAAAAGCATCTAGGTTTTCAATTTACAGATAGTGATACGAGATATTTAAATAGTCAACTTTTTGCCCATGGAATTGAACCTGTAATAAAAACCATTAATATGTGTGTCCAATATGAGCATGTCGTAAAAACAATGATAAAAAATATGAGTGAACTATTGGAAATTGACTTAACGAAAGATATTAAACTAGAAGAATCCTTATTATCTCATCTGCCTCCAATGATTTTAAGATCGAAAAAGGGAATTCATATTCACAACCCCCTACTCAATGAAATAAAAAAACAATACATTGTATTATTCTCATTGACTTGGTACGTAACAAGCGATTTAGAAAAAAAATATGGCATTGCCTTAGATGACAATGAAATCTCATTTTTATTGATTCATTTTCAAGTTTCATTAGAAAAAAGGCATGGTTTTATTTTTAAAAATATAGTGATTGTTTGTCCTAGGGGGTTAGCAACATCAGAATTAGTATTTAACAAAGTCAGACAAATTCTCCCGAATAAAGATAACATCTACTCTATGACAGAAAATGAATTATATTCTACAGATTTAACAGGTGTAGACTTAATCATCACTACTGTTAGATTAAAGCCTTTAAGACAAAACATTCCTATTATACAAGTAGCACCATTGGTAACAGATCAAGATGTATCCACAATCCTAAACACCTATTCAAATATTAATACAAATATTAATCAATTAAGACCAAATCATACAAAATTAGATTTTAATAAGTTTAGTAAGTTTATGGATCAACAATTTATTTTCTGTAATTTGGACTTTAAAAATAAAAGAGATTGTCTGGATTTATTAATTAGCAATTTAGAAAAAAAAGACAGGGTTTATCCCTATTTCCGTGCATCTATATATGAAAGAGAAGAGATGGGTGACACCAGTGTATATACAGGAGTGGCTATACCACACGCATTCCCAGACACTGTAAAGAAAAGCACTCTTACCATTGCAACTTTAAAAAGACCAATAAATTGGGGAGCTCATTGTGTAAGTGTGGTATTCTTGATTGCTGTTGCAAATGAGGATGTTTCACAATTAAAAGAGTTATTTTCGAGTTTAATGGCCTTAATTGAATCACCAGAAATAATAGATAGTATAAAAGCAGTTGGGAGTAAAAAAGAATTACTTTGTATTTTACAAAGTAGAGGAGAGATAAGCTATTAGGAAATAAATATACGTTGATAAGAAGGTGTTAGAGTGTCCAATATATTAAATGACATAAAAGTGTCTCCAAGTCTAGTTTTTATGGATATTTTTGACGAGACAGATAAAAAAATTATAGAGAAATTAAGTACACATTTATTTAACCAAGGACTTGTAAAAAAAAGTTATATTCAAGCCATTTTAAAAAGAGAGGAGGTATTTCCTACCGGATTACAATGTGAAGACATTGGAGTAGCTATTCCTCATACTGACCCAGAACATGTTTTAACACAATCTATTGCAATTGGTATTTTAAAAGAACCCGTGTTATTTAGGCAAATGGGATCAAATGATATCGAGGTTCCTGTACAAATTGTTCTTATGCTAGCCGTGAAAGAGCCTCAAAAACAAATTGGCTTTTTACAGGAGTTAATGGGCCTCTTGCAGCAAAAGAAAACATTTATTACATTATTAGGCTGTAAAAGCCAACAAGAGGCAGTGGATAAATTTAATGATTTTTTTGAGAAAAGAAAATGATTAAATTTCAATTTTAATCATTCTATAAAGAAAAAAAGAAAGGATGATAAAAATGAAGAATATTTTATTAGCTTGTGGATCAGGTATCTGTACTTCAACAGCAGTGCGTAACAAGGTTGCTCAAATTTTAGATGAGCATGGGTATAAAGGCAAATATAAAATTACTCAATGTAAAGTAGCAGAAACCCCAGCCATGTCTTCTAACTATGATTTTTTAATTTCCACAACCATGGTGCCTAAAGAATTAAAATGTCCATTTGTCCCTGGGGTATGCTTTTTAACCAATGTAAATACACAACCATCAATTGATAAAATTCTAGAGTTAATGGAAAAATAAAAAAATTAAAGGGGGAGTATTTATAATGGATACAGTTATTAGTTTCTTCCAATTCGTTCAAGGATTAGGTGTAGCTGTATTTATGCCTATTGTTCTAACGGTGTTAGGATGTATATTGGGAGCAAGTTTTGGTAAAAGTTTGAGAGCTGGACTGACTGTGGGGATAGGTTTTATAGGTCTAAACTTGGTCATTAACAGCTTATTAGGTGTAAATTTAGCGCCAGCCGTTCAACAAATGGTTGAACGTTTTGGACTGCGTTTATCTGTAATTGATGTTGGTTGGCCAGCATCTGCAGCAATTGCTATGGCTTCTACTGTGGGTCTAACCATTATACCTGTAGGTCTGTTAGTGAATATTGTTATGCTCCTTACCAACACAACTCAAACGGTTAATGTTGATATTTGGGATTATTGGCATTTTGCTTTTACTGGGGCATTGGTTGCCATTTTAACAGATAGTATTCTATTGGGCATTATTACTGCAGTGATCAATATGGTGATTATTATGGTTCTAGGAGATTATACTGCTCCAAAGGTAGAAGAATCTTTAGGCTTGCCTGGAGTTTCACTGCCACATGGTTTTACGACTGCCTATGCACCTATTGCTATGTTATTTAATAAAATCATTGATATGATTCCTGGGATCAATAAGATTGATATCAATATGGATAATGTGCAAAAAAGATTTGGCGTATTTGGGGAGCCTATTTTAGTAGGGACGGTTTTAGGATTCATCATTGGTATATTTGCTGGATATGGGGTAACAGAGGTTTTAACATTGGGGGTGTCCCTAGGGGCTGTGCTTGTGTTGATCCCTAAAATGGCAGCACTTTTAATGGAAGGCTTAATACCCATCAGTGATATGGCCAGTGAATTTATTCAAAATAAATTTAAAAATCGTGGGAAGATATATATTGGTTTAGATTCCGCAGTTGGTGTGGGTCATCCTATAACATTGGCAATTTCTTTCATATTAGTTCCACTTACAATTTTTTTAGCGATAATCATTCCCGGAAATGAAGTTTTGCCCTTTGCTGATTTAGCAGTTATTCCTTGGATGTTTGTTTTGATTACGCCAATTGTAAAAGAAAATGGATTCCGAGGGATTTTAATCGGTGTGGTATGTTTAGCTGTAGGACTACTAATTGCAACGGATTTAGCTCCCTTAATCACTCAAGCTGCTGTAAATGCTAACTTCCAAATGCCTGCTGGGGCTACAATGATTTCATCCATTTGTGATGGTGCAAATCCATTAACCTGGATAATTGTTCGACTACACAATTGGGGATATTTTGGTACTGTAATCGCTGGTGCTGTTGCAATAGCTATGGCTGTTTGGAATAGAATGCGTATTAAAAAAGAAGCTGCTTTATTACATCATGAATAGAAAAAGGAAGATAAGCTATGAAAACATACGTATATGATAGAATGTTCTATATTATAGAGATAATCATAACAGGAATATTTTGTTTACTTCTTGCTATGGCCAGTATTTTCATGGCTATAAAAGGGGTAATGCCAACCCTTATGATCTTCGCATTTTTGGTTTCATCCTATACCGCATGGAATGCTTTTGTTTCAAAAAGCAATCCTGAAAGAATAGAAGTAGATGAGCGGTGTATAAGTTTCTATTCCTTTAATAAAAAGGTATCCTATGAAATTGAGGATATTGAACAATTTAGAATCAGGGAGTTTCCAACCTCTGGTAAGATGTATCTACGGATTAATAAGCATAATATTTTATCGGGGAGATTTTGGGTTCCAACGAAAATGTTTAATGAGAGCAAAGAATTGTTTCAAACCCTAATCGATATTGAGTATAAAATTCATCCTGATTCTATTAAATCTCGTGCCAGAACAGTGAATACTAAATATTTAGAATTAAAAGCACAAAAAAAGCATAGATAATTTTACTTAAATTCAATAGAAGGAAGAGGTTAAATGTTTGAAAAAGAAAAAAAAGAGATGGTTGAAGCTGGTAAAAAGTTAGATAGATATGGTTTAATAGCTCTTTCCGGTGGAAATTTAAGTTGGAGAATGCCTACCGGTGAAATTTTAATAACCCCTAGTGGAATGATTTATGAAGAAATGGTTCCTTCGGATGTACTTGTTGTTGACCTTGATGGAAATATTTTAGAAGGAACTAGAAAAGCTAGTGTAGATACGGTAGCACTTTTGTATATTTACCAAAAAAGACGAGATGTAAATGCTGTCATCCATACCCACCAACCCTATGCAACAGCTATTGGATTAGTAGAAAATGAAATAGTGTGTAATTTAACTACTTTGGCAAATGCTACCCGTGGATCGGTAAAAGTAGCTCCTTATACTTCAGCTGCTAGTTTAGAAATGGGAGTAGCTGCTGTAGATTATTTAGGAGATCAATTAGCGGTAGTATTAAAACATCATGGTGTCATTGCTATTGGAGACTCATTAAAACAAGCTTTATATGCTTGTGTTTATCTAGAAGAAGCCGCTAAAACCATAACAATGGCACGATCCTTTAAGAAAGAAATGGCTTTATTAAAACAAGAAGAAATTGATATTGCAGTAGAAATTTTCAATCGTTATGGGCAAGATAAAAAATAGAAACAATAAGGGGCGCGTATGCTGTGTCCCTTATTATTTTGACGCTATGTTATATATTGTTGGTAAGGAAAAATAGAGAATATCCTTTCAGTATAAAAACGAGATGGATTAAATATAAAGGTCATTTATGGAAGTTGAATATTCCTATGAAAGCTGTTTTTTATAGAGAATAGAATGTATATAGATGGATCAAAGATTTTTTATCAAAAAAAATTTTTATCACGATAGTAAAAAGAAAAATTGGGTAAAAATTAACAAAATTGACAGGCAAAATATAAAAGATTATACTTATAGTGAAACAATTTCGTTAGCGTGAAAGATATTTCACATAATTATAAAGTATTCAATAATTAGGAGGGAACTACATGGCCATGAATCAGGACATATTACTGGAAATTTACAAACGTATGAATGAAGCTAGAGCCTTCGAAGAAAAGGTAAGTTATTTCTTTGCTCGAGGTATGGTGCATGGTACTACGCACCTCTCAGTAGGTGAAGAAGCCTCAGGGGTGGCATCTTGTATGGCGCTCCATGATGATGACCTTATCACCTCTACCCATAGAGGGCATAGTCAAGTAATTGGTAAGGGTGTAGATTTAAATAAGATGATGGCAGAACTTCTAGGAAAAACTACAGGGTATTGTAAGGGCAAGGGGGGATCCATGCATATTGCCGATGTGGAAAGAGGAAATCTTGGTGCCAATGGTGTTGTCGGAGGGGGACATGGTATAGCCACAGGTGCTGCTTTAACTCAGCAGATGAAAAATACTGGAAAAGTTGTTATGTGTTTTTTTGGAGATGGAGCCACCAATGAAGGAAGTTTTCATGAAAATATAAACCTAGCCTCGGTATGGAAATTACCAGTTATTTATTTCTGTGAAAATAACCTTTATGGAATGTCAGTGTCTATAGAAAAGTCAATGAATATCACAGATATTGCCATAAGAGCAAAATCCTATGGCATACCTGGGTATACGATCGATGGCAATGATGCTGTGGAAGTATATGAAACAGTAAAAAAAGCCGCCGAATATTGTAGAAGTGGAAAGGGACCAGTACTTATTGAAAGTAAGACCTATAGATATTTAGGCCACTCCAAAAGTGATGCCAATGCCTATAGAACCAAAGAAGAAATAGCTCAGTGGAGAAAAAATGATCCCATAAAAAGATTAAAGGCATATATGATAGAAAACAATATCTCCACAGAAGAAGCTTTAACAGCTATAGAAGAGAAAGCTCGAGAAGACATAGAAGCAGCAGTTGAGTTTGCTAACAATAGTCCTAACCCATCCTTAGATACTATAACAGAAGACGTATACGCGTAAAGGAGGAATGAAAAATGAAAGAAATGACCTATGCAGAAGCTATTCGTCTAGCAATGAGTGAGGAAATGAGAAGAGATGAAAATGTATTCCTTATGGGAGAAGATGTTGGAATATATGGAAATGCTTTTGGTGTAACTGTAGGGATGTTTGAAGAATTTGGGGAAGAGAGAGTAAGGGATACCCCTATTTCAGAAGCCGCTATTGTAGGAGCCGCTGCAGGGGCAGCCGTTACTGGTATGAGACCCATTGCTGAGATCATGTTTATGGATTTTATCACGCTTGCCATGGACTCTTTAGTTAATCAGGCAGCAAAAATGAGATATATGTTCGGTGGGAAAGCAAAAGTACCTATGGTAGTCAGATGTCCTGCAGGATCAGGTACAGGAGCAGCAGCTCAACACTCCCAAAGTTTAGAAGCTTGGGTGTGCCACGTCCCAGGACTAAAGGTGGTAGCTCCCTCTACACCCAATGATGCCAAAGCATTATTAAAAGCTGCCATACGAGATGATAATCCAGTAGTGTTTATTGAGCAGAAACTATTATATCGAGTGAAGGATAGGGTGAATGAAGATCCAGAATTTATCATTCCCCTAGGAAAAGCCGATATTAAAAAAGAAGGTTCGGATGTAACCATCGTGACCTATGGCAGGATGTTGCAAAGAGTGTTAGAGGTAGCAAAAGAAGTAGAAAAAGAAGGGATCAGTGTAGAGGTAGTAGACCCTATGACATTAGTGCCTCTAGATAAGGATACAATCATTAAGTCGGTCATGAAAACTGGAAGAGCTATTGTCGTTCATGAAGCAGTCAAAACAGGAGGATACGGAGGAGAAATCGCTTCTGTTATAGCAGAAAGTGAAGCCTTTGACTACTTAGATGCACCGATTTTAAGATTAGCAGGATTAGATGTCCCCATTCCCTACAATCCAGAGTTGGAAAAGGCAGTGGTACCCAGTGAAGGGGAAATTAGACAGGCCATATATAAAGTAATGAATCGATAAAAAAGGGAGGTGAAGAGATGGCAACGGAAATCATCATGCCCAAAGCCGGAATGGCGATGGAAGAAGGAACCATCGTGAAATGGTTTAAAAAAGAAGGGGACACCGTGGAAGTGGGAGAGCCCTTATTAGAGATATTAACGGACAAAGTCAATATGGAAGTGGAAGCACCTGCCAGTGGCACTCTGCTTAAAATACTGGCCCAAGAAGGAGAGGTATTGCCGGTAATCACCACCATAGGCTATATCGGAAAACCTGGAGAAGAAGTTCCTCAAGGACAGACTTCTGATCAGAAAGCTGTTACAACAGAAAGTCCTCAGGACTTAATGATAGATGATGTACAGCCAGTGGAAGATAAAGAGCAAGAGGATCCTATAAATACCCAAAAGGTTAGAGCTACTCCTGCTTCAAGAAAAATAGCTAAGGAAAACAATATTGATTTAAAGGACATATCTGGGTCTGGTCCTAAGGGACGAGTACAAAGGATGGATGTAGCAGAATATCTAGAAGGACTCCAAAGAGAAGGAGCAAAAATTACCCCCTTGGCTAAAAAAATTGCCCAGGGAGAAGGTGTTGAATTATCCGCCCTTAAAGGTACTGGGGTAGGTGGGAAGATTGTTAAGGATGATGTCTTGAGATCTCTGGAAACCCAAGAACAGAAAATTGAAAAAGATAATATTATTCCCCTAACAGGTATGCGTAAAGTTATTGGGGAACGGATGACCCAAAGCTTTTTCACGGCACCTACTTTTACATTAAATATTGAAGTGGATATGACCGAAACCACGAAATTAAGAAAGCAATTAAAAGAAACTATTTTACAACAGACGGGTAAAAAACTGACCTTTACCGATATTATTATACTGGCAACTTCCAAAGCTTTAAAACAATTCCCCATAGTAAATGCTACTTTAGTAGAGGAAGGGATATTGCTGCATAGACATGTTCATATGGCTCTGGCCATTGGACTGGATGAAGGCTTATTAGTACCTGTGATCAGAAATACCGACCAGATGACCCTAAGTGAAATTGTAGTGGCAGCAAAGGATGTAGCAGAAAAGGCAGTATCTAAAAAGTTATCTCCTGATCAACTACAGGGTAGCACCTTTACTATCAGCAACTTAGGAATGTTTGGGATATCTCACTTTAACCCCATTATCAACCAACCCAATAGTGCCATTTTAGGAGTGAATGCCATCATAGAAAAAATGCGAGTGGTAGATGGGGAGCCTAAGGTAAGGCCGATAATGAATTTAAGCCTAACCATAGACCATCGGGTAATCGATGGAACACCAGGAGCGAAGTTCCTGCAATATCTAAAACAATTGCTAGAAAATCCAATGATGATGTTAATCTAAGATTAACCATAGATAAGAAATAGTATTTCTTAATAAAAAATACTCATTATTTATCTAGAATACAATAAATAAAATTATGGATAAGGTAGAAGGTGGAAGGGTTATAACCTTTTGCTTACTACCTTATTATTTATTTGAAGGAGGGGAAGGATAATGGCAATAGAAATCATCATGCCCAAAGCTGGAATGGCGATGGAAGAGGGGACAATTGTAAAATGGTTTAAAAAAGAAGGGGATACCGTAGAAATGGGAGAACCCTTATTGGAAATCCTTACGGACAAAGTCAATATGGAAGTAGAGGCCCCCGCTAGTGGTGTCCTGCTTAAAATATTAGCCCAAGAAGGAGAGGTATTGCCGGTAATTACTACTATAGGATACATAGGAAAGGCAGGAGAAGTTTTATCCGAGGGAGAGAAGCCCAAAGCCCACGAAAACATAGAAAAAGTAGAAGAGATTAAGTTGGATTCTGTTAAGGAAGATTATGATATTGTAGTGTTAGGAGCAGGCCCTGGTGGGTATGTGGCAGCTATTCGAGGAGCACAGCTAGGAGCCAAGGTAGCTTTAATTGAAGAGCAAGCTATTGGAGGCACCTGTCTAAACTGGGGATGCATTCCCACAAAAACCCTAGTGAAGAATGCCGAGATTTTGCATTATATGAAAAATGCCGGTAGTAGAGGAATAAAGGTTGGAAAGCCAGAAGTGGATATCAAGCAAATGATAGCCAATAAGGATAAAGTGGTTAGACAATTGGTCACGGGCATAGAAGTCATCCTAAAATCCAATGGAGTAGAAGTCATCAGGGGTAGAGGGAAAGTAGAAAAAGATCATACAGTAGCCATGATTACCGGAAAGGATAGGGGAAGAAAAGTTTCCTATAATAAATTAATTATAGCCACAGGGTCATCGGCGGCTATTCCGCCCATATCAGGGCTTCATCAGGAAGGCATATTGACCAATAAAGAAATATTATCTTTAGAGGAAGTGCCTAAGCATTTAGTGATCATTGGCGGAGGGGTTATTGGAGTAGAGTTTGCTACTATATTTCAAGCCTTAGGTAGCCGGGTAACCATCGTGGAAATGGCGCCTAGACTAGTGCCCAATATGGATAAAGACATCTCCCATATGTTACAGCAAAGCCTTAAAATGCAGGGGATAGAAGTTCTGATAGATACCAAGGTAGAAGCTGTAGAAAAACAAGGAAGTTCTTTTAAAGTAGTGGTGCAAGATACAGAACAAAGGGAGATTACTGGAGATAGGGTTTTAGTATCTGTGGGACGAAGCCCCAATCTAAAGGGAATAGAGGATATAGGTCTAAATATAGAAAAAAATCGTATAGTAGTCAATAAGAAGCTAGAAACCAATAAAAAAGACATTTATGCCATTGGAGATGTAACCGGAGAAATCTTACTGGCCCACGTAGCCTCAACCCAAGGAACTATAGCAGCAGAAAATGCCATGGGGGCAAGCAGAGAAATGGATTATAGATATATTCCCAGTGGAATTTATACTCTGCCAGAAATAGGAGCAGTAGGTCTTACTGAAGAACAGGCCAGAGCCAAATACAAAGATATTTCTGTAGGGAAATTCCCTCTAACAGCTAGTGGCAAAGCCCTTGCCATGGGGGAAACCCAAGGGTTAGTAAAGATTATCATTGAAAAGAAATATGGAGAAATATTAGGGGTGCATATTTTTGGACCAAACGCCACAGAATTAGTAGGAGAGGCTACAGCCATTATGCAGTTAGAGGGAACTGTAGAAGAGCTAGTTCGCATCATACATGCCCACCCTACAATGGCAGAATCCATTATGGAGGCTGCGCATGTAGCCTTGGGGCAACCTATACATTTACCTAAAAAATAAAGAAAGGTAGGAGAAAATGCAGTATAAATTAGTGGGAACGGATATGGATGGAACACTTTTGGATGATGAAAAGATTGTATCCAATAAAACAATGGAAGTGCTAAAAAAGATGGGGGAAAGGGGAATCCATCTCGCCTTAATCACAGGTAGAATTCATTATTCACCAAAAGCTTATGCAAAAAAGCTAAACCTAAAAGCTTCTATTATAGGAAACAATGGTGCTTATATAGAGTATGAAGACGGAACAATAGATATTGTGGAAATAGATAAAAAACTCGTGATGGAGACTCTTTCCCATGTGGAGGAGTTGGGGCTAGACTACAATTTTGTCACCACTGAAAAATTATATTACTATCCCATGGCTAGAAAACATACTTATTACTATGGGGACAATGAAATGATACGCCAGTCCCATCTAGTCCATTATGAAATTATAAAATCCTATAAGGAAATAGAAAAGATAAAGGAGCCTATTCTAAAAATCCATGTATTCCACAATGATTTTAAAAAGTTAGAAGAACTGACAAAAACCATGCCTCACAAAGATCAGTATGACATTACCAGCAGTGGAGAAGATCTTATTGAGTTTTGTCATAAAGATGCTTCAAAGGGCAACGCTTTAAAATCTATAGCAAATTACTATAACATCTCCATGGAGGAAGTTGTTGCCATTGGAGATGCTGGCAATGATATGAGTATGATTCAAGAGGCAGGATTAGGCATAGCCATGGGAAATGCCATGGACATTTTAAAGGAAAAGGCAGATTATATTACAGGGTCCAATCAAGAGCACGGAGTAGCCCAAGTTATTGAAAAAATGGTATTATAAAAAACATTCTATATGGGGAAATAACCTGGATTCTTAATAAAAAATACGAAGATTTCAAGTTATTTCCCCATATAGATCTATATTTTGCAGAGGGAATCTTAGATAAAGAATGATTTTCTATCAAATTTTGACATACAATCCATTAAAGAATATAATAGAATCATAAAAAGAGGTGGGGAATATGGCAAATAGCAAATTAAATGCAATGTTATTTTGTCTGCATTGTGATGAAGATACTCAACATACCATTATATATAAACAGAATAAAATAGAAAGCATACAATGTGAAAAATGTGGTGTCGCTATCATGGTAGATCATGAATATGTGCAACAACATTATAAAGAGGAGATTATCGAGCGGGTACTCAGCAAGCCTTCCAGAATGACTAAGGAAATGGAAGCGGATATTGGGGTGTTTTTCTCCCGACTGCCCTATAGAGTAATCTCTAAACCCTATCGACTAATTAAAGAGTTCTACCATCAAAAACATGATTAAAGAAAATAAATAACCAAGCCTACATCCCTTTTCTTCGCAAAAGGGGTTTTCTTTATTGTAGGTAGAGGAGGAAAATAGATGAGAATTGGAATGGGATATGATGTACATGCCTTTGGCCGAGAAAGAAAACTTATCCTAGGAGGAGTGACTATCCCCTATGAAAAAGGGTTATTAGGCCATTCCGATGCCGATGTATTGATCCACGGAATTATGGATAGTCTATTAGGAGCCGCTGCTCTGGGAGATATCGGACAACATTTTCCAGATACAGACCCTCAATATAAGGGCATATCCAGTATGGAGCTTTTAAAACAGGTAATGAATCTAATTGAACAACAAGGATATGAAATAGGCAACATTGATGCCACAATCGCAGCACAAAAGCCAAAACTAGCTCCTTACATAGAAGAAATGAGAGAAAATATAGCGGATTTGTTAAAGATATCCAAGAACCAAATAAACATTAAAGCCACTACTACAGAAAGGCTGGGCTTTGTCGGACGGGAAGAAGGAATCTCTAGTTACTGTATAAGTTTGTTAAAAAGCTAAAAAAGATGAAACACAATGCTAGATTCACATATGAATATAGTAGGTATATTTTTTTAGCATTTATATTATTTGGAGGTGGGTTTAATGAAAGAAGGGAGAATACAATGGATACGAAACGCACCTACCCTAATTGAAAAAGAAATAAAAAAAAGAAGTCAAGAGGAGTTTTATGAAATTTTTCTTCACGAAGGTGCACTCTATCTGGTAGCAAGTTTGGGGCAAAAAAATACTTTGGGGTATCAAATAAACATTCAGAATATAAACCCAATAAAAACAGATCAATGGGAAGTCATTATGGAGCAAAAAAATCCCCCTAAAGGGAAAAAGGTGGCCCAAGCGATATCCCTACCCATATCCATTGTAAAAATTGATGTCCAGGATAAAAAGGATTTGCCCAAAGAAATCATTTTTAAAAATATTGATCACAAAATTCTTCAAATTGCTAAGATTGAGGAAGAAGTTAGGGTATAATAAAAAATAGGAAGAACTATCCTGCCAGAAAAGATACACAAAAATGAGGAGGGGAAAAATGAATAAACATATCTATAGATTAATAACCATGACATTTATTATGATGCTTTTGATTATGCCCATAGGAAATATGGTTAAGGCTGATGAGATACAACCCGTGGTGTCTCTAGGAGCAGATTTAACTAAAGAGCAAGAACAACAAATCCTTAAGCTGATGGATATACAGCCTGAAGATGTACATTTAATTCGAGTAACCATCCAAGAGGAAGCTGAATATTTAAAGGGAACTAGCGCTATAGACAAAATAGGAAATAAAACAATGTCCTCCGCCTATGTAAGGGAATTAAAAGCTGGAGAAGGAATTGAAGTAGAAACTTATAATATTAATTGGGTAACAAAAGAAATGTATGAAAATGCCTTAGTGACTGCTGGAGTGAAGGATGCCAAAGTGATTGCAGCAGCCCCCTTTAATGTCTCAGGTACAGGAGCCCTTACAGGAATCCTAAAAGCCTTTGAGCAAATAAAAGGGGTCAAACTTGATGAAAGTGCAAAAAAAATAGCCAATGAAGAAATGGTTATTACAGGAGACTTAGGGGAAGACATAGGAAATAAAGAAAAAGCTGCTGAATTAATTAAAAGAGTAAAAGAAGAAGTCGTAGAAAAGAAAATAAAAGACCCAGAAGAAATTAAAAAAATCATTATTGAAATACAACATGATTTAAATATTAAATTAAATGAAGATCAATTAAAACAATTGACACAATTAATGAAGAAAATTAATAATATAGATATTAATATTGATGACTTGAAAAAACAAGTATCAAAGATTGGCGAAAGGGCTAAAGAAATTACAGAAAACAACCAAGAAGTTAAGTCCTTTTTGGGCAAAATAGTGGATCTTTTCAATCAATTGATACAGAGCATAAGCAATATGTTTAAATAGAACCTAAGGGTAGATAAAAAACATTTGACCATTTGGCATACTGCCCTTATAATGATAAATAATAGAAAATAGTACCATGGCGTTGATTAGGAAAAGTAGGTGGTTTTATATCCCAGAGAAAAGTCATCAATAGGCTGAAAGTGACTTTGTTCCCTAAAACACTGAAGTGCACCTAAGAGTCTTTCCCCTGAAAAAAGTAGGGAGAAACGGGTTGTTCCGTTACAAACCGCAAGAGGAGTTTAACTCAAATAGAGTGGGACCGCGATAATTTCGTCTCTATATCATTTATTAAGATATAGAGACTTTTTTATTTTAAAAATTCAATAAGAAAGTAAAGTTTTCCTGAGACGGTGGAAAAACCATATATAAAGGGAAATACCTGAATTTGTCATTCTGAGCATAGCGAAGAATCTAGCATTTAAGCTGGTTTAGGATTCTTCACTCCGCTACGCTACATTCAGAATGACATAAAACGGGACTTTTTCAATAACCTGAGGAAAGTCCTACTTTTCTATTGAATAAACAAGAGGGAGTTGTAGGAGAATTTCTCTGGCTGTGGTCAAGAGAGGCTCTAGAATAGCCTTCTTTGCTGTTCTTTTGGTAGTAAAAATAGGTGAGGTGATCAAATTTGTTTAGAACCCTTAGAGAAGATATAAATGCTGTTAAGGAAAGAGATCCGGCGGCAAGAAATGTTTTAGAAATTTTAATAAATTATCCAGGAATTCATGCAGTAATCTTTCATAGAATAGCTCATTGGTTTTATAAAAAGAAGTTTTTCTTTATCGCCAGATTCATATCCCAATGCAGTCGCTTTCTAACAGGAATTGAAATCCACCCTGGTGCAAAAATAGGAAAAAAACTATTTATAGATCATGGCATGGGTGTGGTTATCGGTGAAACTGCTGAGGTGGGAGACAATGTAACCATCTACCAGGGAGCCACCTTAGGTGGGACTGGAAAAGAGGTAGGGAAAAGACATCCTACTATTGGTGACAATGTAGTGATTAGCAGTGGAGCAAAGATATTGGGGCCCTTTAAGGTGGGAGAGAACTCAAAAATAGGTGCGGGATCAGTAGTATTAAAGGAAGTCCCTCCCAATTGTACAGTAGTAGGTATACCAGGAGTGGTGGTAGTGAAAGATAATCAAAAAGTAGCTGCTATAAAAAACTCAATAGATTTAGATCAAACCAATCTTCCCGATCCTGTAGGACAACAACTAGAATGTCTTAGGAGAAGAATACAAGAATTAGAGGGAAAAATAAGGAATTTGGAAGGAGGAAAAAATAATGAAACTGTTTAGTACCCTTACAAGAAAAAAAGAAGAATTTATACCATTAAATCCTGGAAAGATAAATATGTATGTATGTGGACCTACAGTATATAATTTTTTTCACATAGGCAATGCTCGTCCCTTCATCATTTTTGATGTCTTGAGAAGATATTTTGAATATGTAGGATACGATGTTACCTATATTCAAAACTTTACAGATGTGGATGATAAAATTATTAATCGAGCCCAGCAGGAAGGAATAACCTCAGAGGAAGTAGCTGAAAAATACATCAAAGAGTATTTCATGGATGCAGATGCTTTAGGAATACGACGAGCCACCGTTCATCCTAGGGTAAGTGAAAACATTCCTGAAATTATAGAAATGATCAAAGAGCTAGAAAAAAAGGAATTGGCCTATAATGTAGAGGGAAATGTATATTATAGAGCTGCAAAGTTTGAGGATTATGGCAAATTATCTAGACAAAATTTAGAGGATTTGAACATGGGAGCTAGGATACAGGTCAGTGAAGAAAAAGAACATCCTATGGATTTCGCCCTATGGAAAAAACAAAAGCCAGGAGAGCCGGCATGGGAAAGTCCTTGGGGATTGGGTAGACCAGGGTGGCATATAGAGTGTTCAGTCATGGCAAAAAAATATCTAGGAGAGACTATAGATATCCACGGGGGTGGACAGGATTTGATTTTCCCTCACCATGAAAATGAAATTGCCCAGTCTGAAGGAGCCCATCAAGAACCCTTTGCAAGATACTGGATTCATAACGGATATATCAATATAGAGAACCAAAAAATGTCGAAATCCTTGGGGAACTTTTTTACCGTTAGGGATATTAGCAAACAATTTGATTTAGAGGTAGTTAGACTATTTATGTTGTCGGCTCACTACAGAAATCCTGTAAACTTTAGCAAAGAACTCTTAGAACAATCCAAAAATGCACTGGATAGATTATATAATGCTAAAAATAACGCAGAGTATTTAATGAAAAATACCCAGCCTACAGCACCCACCCCTGAGGAAGTGCAATGGACAGAAAGTTTGCATTCCTATAAAGAGCAATTTAAAAAAGAAATGGAAGATGATATCAATACTGCAGATGCTTTAGCGGCTATATTTGAATTAGTAAAGGAAATGAATAGGTATTTAGATGTCCATAAAAGCCAAACTACAATTAACAAGGCTTATACATTATTTATGGAATTAACTGATGTACTAGGTATAGTGCATCAAAAAGAAGAGAAGTTAGATGAAAAAATTGAAGAACTGATCAAAGAAAGACAACAGGCTAGAAAAGAAAAAAATTGGGCATTGTCTGACAAAATAAGAGATGAATTAAAAGATATGGGTATTCTTATAGAAGACACACCCCAAGGCGTCAAATGGAAGCGAGTGTAGCCCATGGAAAATCTAAAAGATACACATCAAGAAAAAATCATAAAAACAATGGAAATGTCTTTAAGCGAAAAGGATATTAAAGGCCTAAATCCCCTAGTATTAGCATACATAGGGGATGCTGTTTATGAAGTGCATATTCGAAAATATCTCGTTAATATACAAAAAACAGGGGTAAATCAGCTGCACAAAAAAGCCACTCAATTTGTAAAGGCTAAAGCCCAGGCAACCATAGTTCACTATCTGATGGATACTTTAACAGAAGAAGAGATTACCATAGTCAAAAGGGGGAGAAATAGTAAATCCAATACCTCCCCTAAAAATGCCAACATATCGGATTATCATTATGCTACGGGATATGAGGCTCTTGTAGGTTATTTATATCTTATGAAGCGTCAGGAAAGATTAGCAAATATCATCGCTCAATCCATTGAATTTATTGAAAGGCAGATAGAAGATAGGCTATAGAGGACTATCTTCTATCACAATTTTAAATACGAGGAGAATGGTCATGAAAAAAGAAAGCAGACACAAAAATAAGCAAAAACAGGATAATGAACAAAAGGATATCTCCAATCAAATAGAAGGTCGCAATCCTGTGATCGAAGCATTAAGAGCAGCAAGACCCATGGAAAAAATAATGGTAGCCAAGGGGGAATTGACGGGTTCTATTAAAGAAATCATTGGTATTGCTAAGGAAGAAAGGATAGTTATACAGTATGTGGATAGACATAAATTAGATGAGATGTCTCAATCCCATGCCCACCAAGGCGTGATAGCCATCACTTCAGCCCATGGGTATGTGGAGGTTACCGATATGATAGAAGATGCAAAGGCAAAGGGAGAGGCCCCCTTTCTAATTGTTCTAGATGAAATTACTGATCCTCATAACCTAGGCTCCATATTGAGAACAGCGGATGCTTGTGGTGCCCATGGAGTGATTGTTTCTAAAAGAAGAGCAGTAGGTCTAACCCCTGTTGTAGCCAAGAGTTCAGCTGGTGCTATTGAATATGTGCCCGTAGCTAAAGTTACCAATATATCTCAAACCATTGATTTATTAAAGGAAGAAGGCTTCTGGGTAGCAGGAGCAGAAATGAGTGGCCAACAATATTATTATGAAGCTGATTTAAAAGGACCCATGGCTCTAGTTATTGGAAGTGAAGGAAAAGGATTGGGAAGACTGGTCAAAGAAAAATGTGACTTCCTACTAAAAATCCCTATGGTGGGACAAGTCTCTTCCCTAAATGCAGCAGTTGCCGGGGCTATTCTCATGTATGAAGTAAGACGACAAAGGAATCAAGGTTAATAAGGAGAAGGAGAGGTGAAATCTTTTTTAATTATTGATGGATACAATATTATCAATAGTTGGTCTGCATTACAAGATAGAGCCCAATATAGTATGGAAGAGGCTAGGGAAAAATTAATTGAGATGTTGGCTAACTATAAAGCATACAAGGGAGTAGAGGTTATTATTGTATTTGATGGTCATTTAGTGAAAGGAAATAGCGGAACCAAGAGAACCATCAATGAAATTAAAGTTGTTTTTACGAAAGAACATCAAACTGCAGATAGTTACATAGAAAAAAGGGTATATCAACTTTCAAGATTGCATTTTGTCCAAGTGGCCACTTCTGATTGGGCAGAACAACAAACGGTATTATCCAGTGGAGGCACAAGAATATCCGCAAGGGAGCTAGAAAAAGAAGTCATGTTTGCTCAAAGCCGGATGAGAAAAAGGTATCTTAATCAAAAACATGGATTTAATAATATAACCCATGGACTAGATCCTCATATCCTAAAAAAGTTGGAGCAGTGGAGAAGAAGAAAGGACTAGCTTGACGTTTCTTTCTTCATTCAGGTATAATGTTGATATGACTTGTCCAAAGAATAAGGTTGGGGGCGATAATGTGGAATTAAATGCAGAACTGCAGCAAAAAATAGATGACAACATTTTAATGGACGAAGAATTAGTCATTCTTGCAAATGAAGGGGATAGGATAGCTCTAGAGGCTATCATCAATAAATACAGAAATTTTGTAAGAGCAAAATCAAGATCCTATTTTTTAATTGGGGCCGATAGAGAGGATATTGTCCAAGAGGGTATGATCGGTTTATACAAGGCTGTAAGAGATTTTCGGGCGGATAAATTATCTTCTTTCAGGGCCTTTGCAGAGTTATGCATTACCAGGCAAATTATTACGGCCATAAAAACAGCAACTAGGCAAAAACATATTCCGCTTAATTCCTATGTGTCCCTAAATAAACCCATATATGATGAAGAGTCTGACCGTACCTTATTAGATGTATTAGCAGGTTCGAAAATCTTAGATCCTGAAGAACTCATTATAAGTAGGGAAGAATTAAGTTCGATTAAAAGTAAGATAGGAGAAATTTTAAGTGACTTAGAATGGGAAGTCTTGATGTCCTATTTACAAGGAAAATCCTATCAGGAAATCGCTGTAGACCTAGATAGACAAGTGAAATCCATAGATAATGCTTTACAAAGAGTAAAAAGAAAATTAGAGACTTATTTAGAAGATAGAGATATGTAATTATAAGTGCTAAAAAATAACAAAAGGAAAAGGCAAAAATCATTTGACAGCCTAAATAATATCTAGTATTATATAATGGTAGTCACGGAGGGATTCCCGAGCGGCCAAAGGGAGCAGACTGTAAATCTGCCGGCGGAGCCTTCGAAGGTTCGAATCCTTCTCCCTCCACCATAAATATTTGCCCACGTAGCTCAGACGGTAGAGTACCACCTTGGTAAGGTGGGGGTCTCCGGTTCAAGTCCGGTCGTGGGCTCCATTTTTATTAATTGTTTTCTATTTCGTGAAACACCCGGTAGAGTGTTCATGGAAGGAAAGTAGCTTATATCTTATACATATTTTGAATTTGCAAAGGAGGATAACAAAAATGGCAAAGGAAAGATTTGAAAGAACAAAACCCCACGTAAATATAGGGACAATAGGTCACGTAGACCATGGTAAAACAACATTAACAGCAGCGATTACTACAGTATTAAACAAAAGATTTGGATCAGGACAAGTTATGAGCTATGACAACATTGATAAAGCACCAGAAGAGAGAGAAAGAGGAATTACCATTTCCACATCTCACGTAGAGTACGAAACAGACAATCGTCACTATGCTCACGTAGACTGCCCAGGTCATGCTGACTACGTTAAAAACATGATCACTGGAGCAGCCCAAATGGATGGAGCAATCCTAGTAGTATCCTCAGCAGATGGTCCAATGCCACAAACAAGAGAACATATCCTACTATCCAGACAAGTAGGGGTACCATATATCGTAGTATTCTTAAACAAAGCAGACATGGTAGATGACGAAGAATTATTAGAATTGGTTGAAATGGAAGTAAGAGAATTACTAAGCGAATATGAATTCCCAGGAGATGACACACCAATCGTAATTGGATCTGCTTTAAAAGCATTAGAAGATCCAGATAGCGAGTGGGGAGACAAAATCGTAGAGTTAATGCAAGCATGTGATGAGTACATTCCAGAGCCAGAAAGACCAGTAGACCAACCTTTCTTGATGCCAGTAGAGGACGTATTCTCTATCACAGGTAGAGGAACAGTAGCTACAGGAAGAGTAGAAAGAGGAATCGTAAAAGTACAAGACGAAGTAGAAATCGTAGGCTTAACAGAAGAGTCCAGAAAGATCGTAGTAACTGGAGTAGAAATGTTTAGAAAACTACTAGACCAAGCCCAAGCGGGAGATAATATCGGAGTACTTTTAAGAGGGGTACAAAGAGAAGATATTGAAAGAGGTCAAGTATTAGCAAAGCCAGGATCTATCAAGCCTCATACAAAATTCACATCTGAGATTTACGTATTGACTAAAGAAGAAGGTGGAAGACATACTCCATTCTTTAATGGATACAGACCACAATTCTACTTTAGAACAACAGACGTAACTGGAATAATTGAATTAGGAGAAGGTGTAGAAATGGTAATGCCAGGAGATAACATTACTATGGAAATCGACCTAATCACTCCTATAGCTATTGAAGAAGGACTAAGATTTGCTATTCGTGAAGGTGGAAGAACAGTAGGAGCAGGTGTTGTTGCTTCTATTATTGAGTAATTCCTGAGTATAAAGAAAAAAATAAATTTCCAATAGGAAAGCAAGGGATATTCATAGAATAAGGGCTAGGAAATAACCTAGCCCTTTCCTGTGAAAACCTCCAAATACTTTTACCCCATTGGAGAGGTATAGAACAGTCGTAGGTTGTTATAATAGTAAATATGTAGACCGAGTACTTTTTATTGACACAAAATAAAAATTATGATAAATTTTATAAAGTAACAAAAAAAAGGAAAAATGGTAAAGTATATCTAATAATAAGGGCGAATTAGATACACCATAGCAAATGGAAATAGCGGGAGGTGTAGGTAGTGCGAGTAAAAGTTACCTTGGCATGTACTGAATGTAAACAAAGAAATTACCATACAATGAAAAATAAAAAGAATGATCCAGATAGACTGGAAATGAATAAGTATTGTAAATTCTGCAAAACTCATACAGTGCATAAAGAAACAAAATAGTTGTGTTTTTATAAAATTCAATCCTAAAATGTAATGTAAAAGGATGTGGAGCCGTTGGCAAAGGATGCAAAAGGCAAGGGGAAGGGAAAAAGCAAGGAAAAAAGATTCAAAATAGGTAAATTTTTTAAAGGTGTATGGTATGAACTTAAAAAGGTAAGTTGGCCAACTAGAAAAGAATTAGGACAACATACATTGGTTGTGATTTCTTCAGTGGCAGTTGTTTCTTTTGCAGTGTGGTTAATGGACTTGGGTTTAGGGAGAATGCTCAAATTGATTATTAAGTAAAAGAGAAGGGGTAAATATGGAAAGCGAAAACAAGGCAAGGTGGTATGTAGCCCATACTTATTCTGGGTATGAAAATAAGGTAAAAGTAAATATTGAAGCAGCAGTAGAAAACAGAAATATGCAGGACATTATACAAGAAGTCACTGTTCCTATGCATGAGCAAGTGGAAATGAAGAATGGAAAAAAGAAAGTTAGCATGAAAAAAGTTTTTCCAGGCTATGTGATGATTAAAATGATCATGACGGATGAATCTTGGTATATTGTTCGTAATACGCGTGGAGTTACAGGTTTTGTAGGACCTGGTTCTAAACCTGTGCCTTTGTCTGATGCTGAACTGAAAAGTATGGGAATTCAAGAAAAGGTGCCTGTTTTAAACATTTCTATTAGAGACAGTGTAAAGGTGATTTCTGGCCCCTTTGAAAACTTTATTGGTGTAGTAGAAGAAGTAAATTCTGAAAGACAAAAAATAAAAGTGAACATATCCATGTTCGGTAGAGAAACTCCCGTAGAACTGGGATTTGAGCAAGTCCAAAAGATGTAGAAAAATATTTTAAATATATCCATACTTAAACATATTAAGGAGGTGCAGAACATGGCCAAAAAAGTAATGGGATTAATTAAATTGCAAATTCCAGCTGGAAAAGCTACTCCAGCTCCACCAGTAGGTCCAGCTTTAGGACAACATGGTGTAAATATAATGGGTTTCTGTAAAGAATTCAATGAAAAAACTGCAAAGCAAGCAGGGATGATTATTCCTGTAGTGATCACAGTATATGCTGATAGATCTTTTAGCTTTATTACAAAAACTCCACCAGCTGCTGTTTTACTAAAAAAAGCTGCGGGAATAGAAAGTGGTTCAGGAGTACCTAATAGAGAAAAAGTAGCAAAAGTAAGTAAAGATAAAGTTAGAGAAATTGCAGAATTAAAAATGCAAGACTTAAATGCTGCTTCTGTTGAGGCTGCAATGAACATGATTGCAGGAACAGCTAGAAGCATGGGCATTACCGTAGAAGAGTAAGTTAATTTCGTGGGAGGGAAACCGATAATACCACAAGGGAGGATTTACCATGAAAAAAGGAAAGAAATATCTAGAAAATTCAAAATTAGTAGATCGTGAACATCTATATGATGTTAACGAAGCAATTGAACTTGTACAAAAGACAGCAACAGCTAAATTTGATGAAACCATAGAAGCTCATATTCGATTGGGTGTTGACTCCAGACATGCGGATCAACAAGTCCGTGGAGCCATTGTTTTGCCCCATGGAACAGGTAAAGAAGTAAAAGTATTAGTATTTGCAAAGGGTGACAAAGTAGCTGAAGCCCAAGCAGCAGGAGCAGATTATGTTGGTGCAGAAGAATTCCTAGAAAAAATTCAAAAGGAAAACTGGTTTGATTTTGATGTTATTGTGGCTACACCGGACATGATGGGTGTTGTAGGTAGACTAGGACGAGTTCTTGGACCAAAGGGATTAATGCCTAACCCTAAATCTGGAACGGTAACCTTTGAGGTAGAAAAAGCCGTAAAAGATATAAAAGCAGGTAAGGTTGAATATAGATTGGATAAAACAAACATTATCCACGTGCCCTTAGGAAAAGCTTCTTTTGGCACAGAAAAACTTCAAGATAACTTTAGCACTTTGCTAGACGCTGTAATTAAAGCAAAACCAGCAGCTGCAAAGGGACAATATCTAAGAAGTGTTTCCATATCAAGTACAATGGGTCCAGGAATTAAAATTAACCCTGCGAGAATATAAGATATTGAAATTAATTTGTTGACAACTGAACATCAAAATGTTATAATTTATGGTGTTTGAAATAAATAATGATTTACTTGAACCGTAGACAGTAGGTGCGAAAAGCTTAATTTCCTACCGAGGGGATGGACTAATAACTTTGATATTAGAGCCTTTCTTCGACTGTGTCTGCGAAGAGGGCTTTTTTAATGATTAGAAGCCATAAATAACTTAGTGCTGATGGCAGAGGAGGTGGAGCACCGAATGTCAAACTTAGACATTAAAAAGCAATTAGTAGGAGAAATAACAGACAAATTTCAAACGGCTCAATCTGCAGTTTTAGTAGATTACCGTGGATTAGATGTTGAAGAGATCACTGAACTTCGGGCGAAATTTAGAGCTGAGGGAGTAGACTATAAAGTCTATAAAAACACTTTAATGAGATTAGCTGTTAAGGAAGTAGGCTATGAAGGTTTATTAGATTATCTAGTAGGACCTACAGCCGTTGCTTTCGGAATGGAAGATCCCGTATCCGCGGCAAAAATCATTGCGGATTTTGCAAAAGAACATAAGGACTTAGAAATTAAGGCAGGTATGGTAGATGGAGATGTTATAGATCTAGCAGGAATCAAAGAACTTGCAGCCTTACCACCAAGAGAAGTTCTTATTGCCAAAGTACTTGGTGGATTCAACGCACCTATCGCTGGATTTGCTAATGTACTACAAGGAACTGTACGTAACTTAGTATATGCCTTAAATGGTGTTAAAGAACAAAAAGAAGCTCAAGCTTAAAACAAAAAACTTAAAAAATCTGGAGGGAATTATAAAATGGCAAACGAAAAAGTAACTCAATTAATCGAAGAAGTTAAAAATATGACTGTATTAGAATTATCTGAATTAGTAAAAGCATTAGAAGAAGAATTTGGAGTAAGCGCTGCTGCACCTATGGCTGTAGCTGCTGCACCAGCTGCTGGTGGAGCTCAAGAAGCTGCTGAAGAAAAAACAGAATTTGATGTAGTTCTAGCTGAAGCTGGAGCACAAAAAATCAAAGTAATCAAAGTTGTTAGAGAAGCAACTGGCTTAGGCTTAAAAGAAGCTAAAGAATTAGTAGATAATGCTCCAAAAGCTGTTAAAGAAGGCATTAGCAAAGAAGATGCTGAAAGCTTAAAAACTAAATTAGAAGAAGTTGGAGCAAAAGTAGAAGTTAAGTAATTAATTTTATGAACTTCCCAAGAAAGGCACTCTGAAATCAGAGTACCTTTCTTTTTTACTAATAGATGATTGTGGGTAAATATAGATAGGAGTCCCCTAGGATGTCCTGAATAAGATCTAAAATAATCAAATTACCTATTGACACTATTGACAAGTTGTGTTAGTATTGTAAATTGCATTGGTAGGTTAAATTTGCCTATTTTTGTATAAATTTAATATGGCTGGTGATAATACAGTAGGTAGTCTATTTTAGTGGAAAAGAAAACCAAAGGTTACACAAGGTATATGAGTATGTGCAGCTTTTGGCTATTTTACTTTATAAGTAAGGGGTGAGTGCGGATGGTCCATCCTGTCCAATTGGGAAAAAGAATGAGGATGAGCTATTCAAGAATTGACGAAATTTTGGATATGCCAAACTTAATAGAAATTCAGAAAGAGTCTTATCAATGGTTTTTAGGTGAAGGTTTAAAAGAGGTATTTGAGGATATATCCCCCATTCAAGATTATACAGGAAATTTAATTTTAGAGTTTGCGGACTATGCACTAGATGAAAATCCAAAGTATACTGTGGAAGATAGTAAGGAAAGGGATGTAACTTATTCGGCGCCATTAAAAGCGAAGGTTAGACTTATCAATAAAGAAACCGGAGAAGTAAAGGAACAAGAGGTATTTATGGGGGATTTCCCTCTAATGACCGAAAATGGAACCTTTATTATTAATGGTGCAGAAAGGGTAATTGTAAGCCAATTAGTTCGTTCACCAGGAGCATACTATTCTGAAACAATTGATAAAACTGGTAAAAGATTGCATTCCGCTCAAGTGATCCCTAACCGTGGTGCATGGTTGGAATACGAGACAGACTCCAATGATATTGTATCTGTTCGTATTGACAGAACAAGGAAACTTCCAATAACTGTTTTGACCCGTGCTATGGGTTATGGTACAGATCAGGAAATTATAGAGCTTTTAGGTGAAGAACCAAAATTATTGGCTACTCTGGATAAAGACAGCACAAACTCTGTAGAAGAAGGGTTGTTAGAAATATACAAAAGACTTAGACCCGGTGAGCCACCTACAGTAGATAGTGCCAAATCTTTATTATATTCTATGTTTTTTGATCCCAAAAGATATGATTTGGCTAGAGTGGGTAGACATAAGCTAAATAAAAAATTAGCCTTGGCTAATCGAATTTTTGGAAAAATAGCAGCAGAAAACATCGTACATCCTGAAACAGGGGAAGTATTAGTAGAAAAAGATGAGAAAATTTCTAGAGAAAAAGCTTGGGATATACAAAACACAGGCATCAATGCCGTAAATATAAGGTATGAAGATAAAGAGATTAAAGTTATAGGGAATGGTTTTGTAGATATCCGAAAATTAGGCTTACCATATTACTTAGATGATTTGAACATAAATGAGATGGTGGATTATTCCGTATTAAAAGAAATTATCAATAACTACCAAAGAGAAGAAGAATTTAAAGAAGCTATCAAGGACCAAATGGATAAATTAATTCCAAAACATATTGTTATTTCAGATATGATGGCCTCTATCAATTACAACTTAGGGTTGGACTATGGCATTGGAGATATTGATGATATAGATCACTTAGGCAATAGAAGACTAAGGTCAGTGGGCGAATTACTTCAGAACCAATTTAGAATTGGACTTTCTAGAATGGAAAGAGTGGTAAGGGAAAGAATGACCATACAGGATATTGAAGTGGTTACTCCCCAAGCCTTGATTAACATTCGACCGGTAGTCGCAGCTATGAAGGAATTTTTCGGTAGCTCTCAGCTATCCCAGTTCATGGATCAGACTAATCCACTGGCAGAATTAACCCACAAGAGAAGATTGTCGGCATTGGGGCCAGGAGGCCTAAGTAGGGAAAGAGCTGGTTTTGAAGTTAGGGACGTGCATCACTCTCACTATGGAAGAATGTGCCCTATTGAAACTCCAGAGGGACCGAATATCGGTCTTATTGGATCTTTGAGTACCTATGCTAGAATCAATGAATATGGATTTATTGAAGCACCCTTCCGTAAAGTAGATCAGGAAAGGGAAGTTGTAACAGATGAAATTGTATACTTGGCTGCTGATGAAGAAGGACATTATACAATAGCCCAGGCTAATGAGCCTTTAGATGAGGAAAGCCAATTTGTAGATAAAAAAGTTATCGCTAGAGCAGGGATCAAAAGAGAGGTTGTTGTAGCACCACCTTCAGAAATAGATTTTATGGATATTTCTCCTAAGCAAATTGTTTCAGTTGCTACGGCAATGATTCCTTTCTTGGAAAATGATGACGCCAATAGAGCCCTTATGGGAGCCAATATGCAACGACAGGCAGTACCTCTACTGCGTCCGGAAGCACCGATTATTGGTACCGGTATAGAACATAAAGCAGCTAAAGATTCAGGAGTTTGTATATTAGCAAAGGCCGATGGGGTCATTGATAAAGTTACTGCAAGGGAAATCATCCTAAAGAGGGATGATAACGGTCAAAAAGAGCGTTATACTATGCTGAAATTTATACGATCAAACCAAGGGACTTGCATAAATCAAAAACCTATTATCAAAAAAGGTGACGTGGTTAAAAAGGGAGATATTTTAGCGGATGGACCTTCCACAGAACAAGGGGAGATTGCCTTAGGACGAAATATTCTAATGGGCTTTATGACCTGGGAAGGCTATAACTATGAAGATGCCATTTTAATCAGTGAAAAATTAGTGAAAGATGATGTATTTACATCCATTCATATTGAGGAATATGAATCAGAAGCTAGGGACACCAAATTGGGACCAGAGGAAATTACCCGGGATATTCCCAATGTAGGCGAAGAAGCACTAAAGGACCTAGATGAAAGAGGAATTATCAGAATTGGAGCAGAGGTAAGATCTAATGATATCCTGGTAGGAAAGGTTACCCCTAAGGGTGAAACAGAACTTACTGCAGAAGAAAGATTGTTAAGAGCAATTTTTGGAGAAAAAGCTAGAGAAGTAAGAGATACCTCCCTAAGAGTTCCCCATGGAGAAGCGGGAATGGTTGTAGATGTAAAAGTCTTTACAAGGGAAAACGGAGATGAATTGCCTCCTGGAGTGAATCAATTAGTCCGTGTATATATCGCCCAAAAGAGAAAAATTTCTGTAGGGGATAAAATGGCTGGACGTCACGGAAATAAAGGGGTTATCTCTAGGATTCTACCAGAGGAAGATATGCCTTTCCTACCTGATGGAACACCTTTAGAAATTGTACTAAATCCTCTAGGGGTACCCTCCCGTATGAATATCGGTCAGGTATTGGAGGTCCATTTAGGATTAGCCGCTAAAGCGCTAAACTGGCATATAGCAACCCCAGTATTCGATGGAGCCAATGAAGATGATATTATGGCTACCTTAGAAAAAGCTGGATATGATGCCGATGGAAAAATCCAACTTTATGATGGTAGAACGGGAGAGCCCTTTGATCAGGAAGTAACAGTGGGATATATGTATATTCTAAAACTAGCCCACTTAGTTGACGATAAAATTCATGCTCGATCAACAGGCCCCTATTCCTTGGTTACTCAACAACCTCTTGGAGGAAAGGCACAGTTTGGAGGACAACGTTTTGGAGAGATGGAGGTGTGGGCGCTGGAAGCTTACGGTGCAGCTCATACCCTACAGGAAATCCTTACCGTAAAGTCTGACGATGTGGTAGGAAGGGTTAAAACCTATGAATCGATTGTAAAGGGAGAAAATATTCCTGAACCAGGTGTTCCTGAATCCTTTAAGGTATTAATCAAAGAATTACAAAGTTTGGCCCTAAACATTAAAATCATCACCGATGAAAATGAAGAATTAGAAATCAAAGAGGATGATGAGGATATAGGGTTAGAAGAATTGGAAGTAAATATTGAAGGAAATGAAGAAGATATGCCTGAGGAAGAGTATGAAGAGGAAGAGGAAGATCAGGAGGAAGAAGATTTTGATATAGACGATGTATTAAAAGATATATCTGACCTCGATGAGGATATGGACGACATTGATGATATTGAGGATTAACTTTAAAAAATCATTCTATAATATATAATAAAAGCAAAGGTGTAAGATATGGTTTCTGTGGAGATTACACAGAAACCCTTCTATTCTTTGTGGTTTTCTTGACTATGATAATTAGGTGCAATACAAAATTTGGAACAAAGAAGGGAGAGACACTCCTTGAATGAATTGAACAATTTTCAAGCCATACGAATTGGATTAGCTTCACCAGAAAAAATTAGAGAATGGTCAAGGGGAGAAGTAAAAAAACCTGAAACCATAAATTATCGTACGCTAAAACCGGAAAAAGAAGGTCTATTTTGTGAAAAAATCTTTGGACCTCAAAAAGATTGGGAATGCCATTGTGGAAAATATAAAAGAGTAAGATATAAAGGCATTGTCTGTGATCGATGTGGGGTAGAAGTAACTCGCTCAAAGGTAAGAAGAGAAAGAATGGGACATATTGAACTGGCGGCACCAGTATCTCATATTTGGTATTTTAAAGGAATACCTAGCCGAATGGGCTTAATCTTAGATATGTCTCCACGATCCTTAGAAAAGATTTTATATTTCGCTTCCTATGTAGTTATTGATCCAGGAAAAACAGCATTAGTGGCTAAACAATTACTAAGCGAAAGAGAATATCGGGAAGCGGTAGACAAATACGGCAATGAATTCCGTGCAGGAATGGGTGCCGAAGCCGTACAAGAATTACTAGCAACTATTGATTTAGAGGCTTTGTCCAAGGAACTAAAAGTAGACTTAAAGGACAGTACTGGCCAAAAGCGAATTCGAACAGTTAGAAGATTAGAGGCGGTAGAAGCCTTTAGAACCTCAGGCAATAAACCAGAATGGATGATATTAGAAGTTGTGCCCGTCATTCCACCAGAACTTAGGCCTATGGTTCAATTAGATGGAGGACGTTTTGCCACTTCTGATTTAAATGATTTGTATAGAAGGGTCATCAATCGTAATAATCGACTGAAAAGACTATTGGATTTAGAAGCCCCTGACATTATCGTCCGTAATGAAAAAAGAATGTTACAAGAAGCTGTGGATGCATTGATTGACAATGGCCGTAGAGGAAGACCGGTAACAGGACCAGGAAATAGACCACTAAAATCCTTAAGTGATATGCTTAAAGGGAAACAGGGACGTTTCCGCCAAAACCTTTTAGGAAAACGTGTAGATTATTCTGGACGTTCGGTAATTGTAGTAGGCCCTGAATTAAAAATGTTCCAATGTGGACTTCCTAAGGAAATGGCTATAGAATTATTCAAACCTTTTGTTATGAAAGAGTTGGTAAATAAAAACTATGCCCACAATATTAAAAGTGCAAAAAGAATGGTGGAACGAGTAAAACCCGA
Source organism: Irregularibacter muris (assembly GCF_024622505.1). Classification (NCBI taxonomy): domain Bacteria; kingdom Bacillati; phylum Bacillota; class Clostridia; order Eubacteriales; family Eubacteriaceae; genus Irregularibacter; species Irregularibacter muris. The sequence continues at coordinate 192,507 of NZ_JANKAS010000004.1, read as the reverse complement.
AGTATGGGATGTCCTAGAGGAAGTAATCAAAGAACACCCTGTACTCCTAAATCGTGCCCCTACTCTGCATAGACTAGGAATTCAAGCCTTTGAACCTGTATTGGTAGAAGGTAGAGCTATAAAACTACATCCCCTTGTTTGTACAGCCTATAATGCTGACTTTGATGGGGACCAGATGGCGGTACACGTACCTTTATCCATGGAAGCCCAGGCTGAAGCTAGATTTTTAATGTTAGCAGCCAACAACATACTAAAACCTCAGGATGGGGGACCAGTAGTCAGCCCTACTCAGGATATGGTATTGGGTTCTTACTACCTGACTGTAGAAGTTAAGGGAGAAAAAGGTGAAGGTAAGGTATTTACAGATTTTGATGAAATGCTAATGGCTTATCAAGTTGGAGAAGTGGGCATTCATGCTAGGGTAAAAGTAAGAATGACCAAGGAAGTAAATGGTGAGAAAAAATCTAGAATTGTAGAAAGTACAGTGGGAAGATTCATATTTAATGAAAATATACCACAAAACTTAGGCTTTGTTGACAGAAGCAATCCTGACAATGAGTTTGTATTAGAAATAGATACAATTGTAGACAAAAAAATGTTATCTAAAATTGCAGATAAATGCTTTAGAAAACTTGGGTCTGCGACTACTTCTATGGTATTAGATGAAATCAAGCGAACTGGATTTTTCTACTCTACAAAGGGTGCAGTAACTGTAGGGGTAAGTGACATGATTGTACCGGAGAAAAAACAAGAATTACTCTCTAGTGCAGATCAAGAAGTAGATAAAATTCAGAAAATATTCCGAAGAGGACTTATATCTGAAGAGGAAAGATATGAAAAAGTTATTAGTACCTGGACTAAAACCACCGAAAAAGTTACCAATGCCTTGATGGAAAACTTAGAGCCTTTAAATCCAATCAACATGATGGCGTCCTCTGGTGCTAGAGGTAGTAAAAACCAGATACGTCAGTTGGCGGGAATGAGGGGACTTATGGCTAACCCTTCAGGTAGAATTATCGAATTACCTATACGCTCTAACTTTAGAGAAGGATTAAATGTTATGGAGTTCTTTATTTCTACCCATGGGGCCAGAAAAGGTCTAGCGGATACAGCCCTTAGAACAGCGGACTCAGGATATTTGACAAGAAGACTTGTAGATGTTAGTCAGGATGTTATCATTAGAGAAGATGATTGTGGAACAACCCACGGAAATCGTGTTACCGATATAAAAAATGGAACAGAAATCATTGAAGGCTTACAGGATCGTATAGCGGGTAGATATGCCTTTGAAGATATTAAACATCCTGAAACAGGAGAAGTATTGGTGGAAAAAAATGAGCTGATTGATTATGATATGGCAGAGAAAATTGTATCTTTAGGTATAAAATCTGTCCTGATCCGTACAGTGCTTAATTGTCAGTCAAAGATTGGAGTATGTGCGAAATGCTACGGAAACAACTTAGCTACTGGAGATAAGGTGCAGACGGGAGAAGCGGTTGGTATCATTGCAGCCCAATCTATTGGAGAACCAGGAACCCAACTTACCATGCGTACTTTCCACACTGGAGGGGTAGCCGGAGATGATATTACTCAAGGTTTGCCAAGGGTAGAAGAACTATTCGAGGCTAGAAAGCCTAAAGGTTTGGCTATTATTTCAGAGATTGCAGGAACAGTACAAATAAAAGAAACCAAAAAGAAAAAAGAAATTGTGGTAGTAGGAGAAGACGGGGACACCAAAAACTATTTGATTCCCTATGGTTCACGGTTGAAAGTTTTCCAAGGAGATACTATAGAAGCTGGAGATGAAATCACCGAAGGTTCTGTCAATCCCCATGATATCCTAAGTATTAAGGGTGTAGAAGGAGTACAACAATATCTACTAAAAGAAGTGCAAATGGTATACAGATTGCAAGGAGTAGATATTAATGATAAGCATATTGAAGTTATCGTAAGACAAATGCTTAGAAAAATAAAAGTAGATGAATCCGGAGATACTGATTTATTACCCGGAGGATTAATTGATATCTTCACTTTTGAAGAAGAAAATAAAAAGGCACAGGCTTCAAATAAAGAACCAGCAGTGGCAAAGCGAGTATTATTGGGAATTACCAAAGCTTCCCTAGCCACAGATTCTTTCCTATCTGCCGCATCCTTCCAGGAGACCACCAGAGTTCTTACTGAAGCAGCTATAAAGGGTAAAATTGATCCATTAATTGGTCTAAAAGAAAATGTAATTATTGGTAAATTAGTGCCCGCAGGAACAGGAATGAAGAAATATAGAAATATTAAAATTGCTGGTGAAGAGGAGTTACAACAAGAATTACTAGAAGAAGTTGATATTGAGGAAGAAGAGAATTAATTATTGACAGCATCACAGCGAAATGCTAAACTTATAAAGTGTGCATTTTTAGAGATCTTTCTTATGAAATAGGAAGGTTGGCCTTGTTTGCAAGGGACTAAACTTTTCTATTTCACTAGAGTGGCATTTGTCGCTTTCTTGTGAAGGAGGAAAAGCGTAGTGCGGGAATTGGTAAAAAATTCGAAGAATAAAGTTGTTGGTTTAAAACAAACCCGCAGAGCCATAAATGAGGGAAAAACTAAGATGGTCTATCTGGCCAAAGATGTTGAACCCCATTTATTTGAAGAAATTCAAAGTCTGTGTCGGGAAAATCAAGTGGAAGTTGTTTATATAGAGAATATGAAACAACTGGGAGAAGCTTGTGGAATTGACATCAAAGCCGCATCAGCAGCTATGCTCAATAGGGATTAAGAAGAGAATAATGTGCAACACTTTATGGATGAAGAAAGATTAAAAAAGAGATAAAGCTACACCCTTCCGCCTATTGTGGAAGGGTAGCTTTTCTATAAATTGAGCCATTTAATGGATCATATTTTAAAGGAGGTGCCAGAATGCCAACCATTAACCAATTAGTAAGAAGAGGAAGAGAAGAGGTTACACATCAATCAGGCTCACCTGCATTAAAAGGAAGCCCACAAAAAAGAGGAGTTTGTACAGCAGTTAAGACCACTACTCCAAAGAAACCGAACTCTGCCCTAAGAAAGGTTGCCAGGGTAAGACTAACCAATGGTATTGAAGTAACTGCTTATATACCAGGAATAGGACACAACTTACAAGAGCATAGTGTTGTTCTTATTCGAGGAGGAAAAGTAAAAGACTTACCTGGGGTTCGTTACCATATTGTGCGTGGTGCACTAGATACAGCCGGTGTTCAAAATAGAATGCAAGCTCGTTCTAAATATGGAGCTAAAAGACCTAAAAAATAGTGCTAAATACTATGTGTGGAATGTAAGTATCACCGATACATTTATACATTGATATTATATAGGATAAAGCACAACGACAATACCTTTATTGTCGAGTACCGATGAATAATTCAATTGATTAAGGAGGGAAGCGCAGTGCCAAGAAAAGGACCAGTTCCAAAAAGAGAAGTATTAGCAGATCCAATTTATAATAGCGTGTTAGTTACAAAACTAATTAACAACATCATGCTTGATGGAAAAAGAGGAGTAGCTCAAAAGATAGTTTATGGCGCTTTTGATATTGTTGCTGAAAGAACAGGTAGAGATGCTTTGGAAGTTTTTGAAGAAGCTCTAAACAATATCATGCCTGTTTTAGAGGTTAAAGCCAGACGAGTAGGGGGAGCTACTTATCAAGTACCAATGGAAGTTAGAGCAGAGAGAAGGCAAGCCCTTGGTTTAAGATGGATCACTACCTATACTAGACAAAGAGGCGAAAAAACCATGGTTGATCGTCTAGCAGGTGAGATTCTAGATGCTGTTAACAACGCGGGTAGTTCAGTGAAGAAAAAAGAAGATGTTCATAAAATGGCTGAAGCCAATAAAGCTTTCGCCCATTATAGATGGTAAATATAAAATAATTATGATGAGAGCCCTAAGTGATTCTCGTGATAGAAAGGAGGAATACTGTGCCTAGGCAGTTTACCTTAGAAAAAACAAGAAATATTGGAATTATGGCCCATATTGATGCCGGAAAAACCACAACAACTGAGCGTATATTATTCTACACAGGTAGAGTACACAAAATTGGGGAAACCCATGAAGGTGCTGCGACTATGGACTGGATGGAGCAGGAACAGGAGAGAGGAATTACCATTACTTCTGCTGCAACAACTGCCCAATGGGATAACCATAGAATAAATGTTATTGATACGCCAGGGCACGTGGATTTTACAGTGGAAGTAGAAAGATCACTGAGAGTTCTTGACGGTGCAGTTGCAGTATTCTGTGCTAAGGGTGGTGTAGAACCACAATCCGAAACAGTATGGAGACAAGCAGATAAATATCATGTGCCAAGAATGGCCTATGTAAATAAAATGGACATCATGGGTGCGGATTTTTATAACGTAGTCAATATGATGAAAGAAAGATTACAGGCGAATGCAGTGCCAATTCAACTTCCTATTGGAAAAGAAGAAAATTTCCAAGGAATCATTGATTTAGTAGATATGCATGCAAGAATCTACAAGGATGATCTTGGAAAAGAAATTGAGATCGTGGATATTCCAGAAGATATGGTGGAGCTAACTGAAGAGTATAGAACCAATCTAATGGAGGCCATCGCTGATCAAGATGAAGAATTGATGATGAAATACCTTGAGGGAGAAGAAATCTCTGTAGAAGAGATTAAAAACGCTATTCGTAAAGCGACAGTAAATGTAGATATGATTCCTGTACTATGTGGATCTTCCTATAAAAATAAGGGGGTTCAACCTTTATTGGATGCTGTAGTAGCTTATATGCCTTCTCCATTGGACATTCCAGCGATCAAGGGGATTCTTCCAAATAGTGAAGAAGAAGATGAGCGTCCAGCAGATGATAAAGCGCCCTTCTCCGCATTGGCATTCAAAATTATGACCGACCCTTATGTAGGAAAGCTTGCTTTCTTTAGAGTTTATTCCGGAGTTTTACAATCAGGCTCCTATGTATATAACTCGACAAAGAGCAAGAAAGAAAGAGTTGGACGTATTCTACAAATGCATGCAAACCATAGAGAAGAAATTACTGAAGTATATACAGGAGATATTGCAGCTGCTGTAGGTTTGAAAGATACAAGTACTGGAGATACACTTTGTGATGAAGGACATCAAATTATCTTAGAGTCCATGGAATTCCCAGAACCAGTTATCTCTGTAGCTATCGAACCTAAGACAAAGGCTGGCCAAGATAAAATGGGTGTTGCCCTGCAAAAACTGGCAGAAGAAGATCCAACCTTTAGAGCCCACACTGATCCTGAGACAGGTCAAACCATCATATCTGGTATGGGAGAACTTCATCTAGATATCATCGTAGACCGTATGTTGAGAGAATTCAAAGTGGAAGCCAATGTAGGTAAACCTCAAGTTGCATACAAAGAAACCATTAAAAACAGCGTTAAAGCTGAAGCTAAATTTGCTCGTCAATCTGGTGGTAGAGGTCAATATGGACACGTTCTTATTGAAATGGAACCACAAGAGCCAGGAACAGGATATGAATTTGTGAATAAGGTTGTTGGAGGAGCTATTCCTAAAGAATATATTGGTCCAGTTGACAACGGGATCCAAGAAGCAATGGAAAATGGTATTCTTGCTGGTTATCCAGTATTAGATATCAAAGTAACCCTTTATGACGGATCTTATCATGAAGTGGACTCCTCAGAAATGGCCTTTAAAATCGCAGGTTCAATGGCCTTTAAAGATGGAATGAGAAAAGCAAATCCAATTCTACTAGAGCCTATGTTTAAAATTGAAGTTACAGTACCTGAGGAATACATGGGTGATGTAATGGGAGATATTAACTCTAGAAGAGGTAGAGTAGAAGGAATGGAAGCAAGATCTGGTGCACAAATCATCAGAGGGTTTGTTCCTCTATCTGAAATGTTTGGATATGCTACAGACCTTCGTTCTAAGACACAGGGTCGTGGAGTATATACAATGCAATTCTCCCATTATGAAGAAGTGCCAAAGAGTATTGCAGAAGAAATAATGGCTGGTAAAAAGAACTAATAAAAATGATTTAGCAGCCTGCTTGGTTGCAGGTTGCTACATATGTTAAAGGAGGATAACAAAAATGGCAAAGGAAAGATTTGAAAGAACAAAACCCCACGTAAATATAGGGACAATAGGTCACGTAGACCATGGTAAAACAACATTAACAGCAGCGATTACTACAGTATTAAACAAAAGATTTGGATCAGGACAAGTTATGAGCTATGACAACATTGATAAAGCACCAGAAGAGAGAGAAAGAGGAATTACCATTTCCACATCTCACGTAGAGTACGAAACAGACAATCGTCACTATGCTCACGTAGACTGCCCAGGTCATGCTGACTACGTTAAAAACATGATCACTGGAGCAGCCCAAATGGATGGAGCAATCCTAGTAGTATCCTCAGCAGATGGTCCAATGCCACAAACAAGAGAACATATCCTACTATCCAGACAAGTAGGGGTACCATATATCGTAGTATTCTTAAACAAAGCAGACATGGTAGATGACGAAGAATTATTAGAATTGGTTGAAATGGAAGTAAGAGAATTACTAAGCGAATATGAATTCCCAGGAGATGACACACCAATCGTAATTGGATCTGCTTTAAAAGCATTAGAAGATCCAGATAGCGAGTGGGGAGACAAAATCGTAGAGTTAATGCAAGCATGTGATGAGTACATTCCAGAGCCAGAAAGACCAGTAGACCAACCTTTCTTGATGCCAGTAGAGGACGTATTCTCTATCACAGGTAGAGGAACAGTAGCTACAGGAAGAGTAGAAAGAGGAATCGTAAAAGTACAAGACGAAGTAGAAATCGTAGGCTTAACAGAAGAGTCCAGAAAGATCGTAGTAACTGGAGTAGAAATGTTTAGAAAACTACTAGACCAAGCCCAAGCGGGAGATAATATCGGAGTACTTTTAAGAGGGGTACAAAGAGAAGATATTGAAAGAGGTCAAGTATTAGCAAAGCCAGGATCTATCAAGCCTCATACAAAATTCACATCTGAGATTTACGTATTGACTAAAGAAGAGGGTGGAAGACATACTCCATTCTTTAATGGATACAGACCACAATTCTACTTTAGAACAACAGACGTAACCGGAGTAATTGAATTAGGAGAAGGTGTAGAAATGGTAATGCCAGGAGATAACATTACTATGGAAATCGACCTAATCACTCCTATAGCTATTGAAGAAGGATTAAGATTTGCTATTCGTGAAGGTGGAAGAACAGTAGGAGCAGGTGTTGTTGCTTCTATTATTGAGTAATTCCTGAGTATAAAGAAGAAAAATAAAGATATTAAAGAAGTAAGGAGACGATCGCTCCTTATCTTCTTTAATATTTTTATCATTTTCTATGGAAAAGGAAAAAAACCTTGCAAAATGTAGAAAGATAGTATAAAATAAAGTAGTTGTAAAAGACATGCGATGATGTGAAAGGTTGCCTGCTTGCTAGGGAAATTTTCACTGAGAATGTCCGTATCTGGAATACGGGCGACTGAATCTATCAGACACACAGGTGTTTTTTAAAATTATTATAGAAAACACCCGGGAAAGTGTACGATAGTTCCGGTCGTATGTATTGAAAAACGTGCGATTGAAGGAGGGAAATTATCACATGGCAAAACAAAAAATTAGAATTAGGCTAAAAGCATTTGATCACAAAGTGTTGGATCAATCTGCAGAAAAAATTGTAGAAACTGCAAAGAGAACAGGAGCAGAGGTTTCAGGACCTGTGCCACTTCCTACTGAAAAGGAAATTATCACAATTCTTCGTGCAGTACACAAATACAAAGACTCTAGAGAGCAGTTTGAAATGAGAACTCATAAAAGACTAATTGACATTTTAAGTCCAACACCAAAGACAGTGGATTCTTTAATGAGATTAGATTTACCAGCAGGTGTGGACATAGAAATCAAATTATAAAACCTATTATGAATACCCAAGGTATTCCGCTAATATTGGGAGGTGCAAAGACAAATGAACAAAGCAATTTTAGGTAAAAAAGTGGGTATGACTCAAATCTTCAGCGAAGAAGGTCAATTAATCCCTGTAACAGTTGTAGAGGCAGGACCTTGCCTAGTGGTACAAAAGAAGGAAGAAGAAAAAGAAGGATATAGTTCTGTTCAACTTGGCTATGGCGATATAAAGGAAAGAAGAGTCAACAAGCCAAGCAAAGGCCATTTTGACAAAGCAGGTATAGCCTATAGAAAATATCTAAGAGAATTTAGATTGGCAAATGCTAGTGAATATGAAGTAGGCCAAGAAGTTAAAGTAGATATCTTCCAAGTGGGGGATAAAATAGATGTTACTGGTACTTCCAAAGGTAAAGGCTTTGCTGGAGTAATCAAGAGATGGAATCAACATACAGGACCTATGGCACATGGTTCCAAATATCATAGATCCCCAGGTTCCATGGGTGGTTCATCATCTCCATCAAGAGTTTTCAAAGGGAAAAAGCTACCAGGACAAATGGGTAACAAAACAATCACAGTGCAAAACTTAGAAATTGTAAGGGTAGATGCTGAAAATAAACTATTACTTATTAAAGGTGCAGTACCTGGTATTAAAGGTACTTTACTATCCATCAAAGACACTGTAAAGAACAAGAAATAGATAAGGAATTTGTAGGAAAGGAGGAAGCAAAATGCCAAAAGTAGATTTATTAAATATGGGTGGACAACAGGTAGGAGAGATTGAATTAAGTGATAGCGTATTCGGTATAGAGGTTAATGAAGCTGTTCTTCATCAAGTTGTAAAAGCCCAATTAGCAAATAGAAGACAAGGAACACAATCTGCCAAAACTAGAGCTGAGGTAAGAGGCGGAGGTAGAAAACCATGGAGACAAAAAGGTACAGGTAGAGCTAGACATGGTTCCATACGTTCTCCACTTTGGACTAAGGGGGGAGTAGTTTTCGCTCCAAAGCCAAGGGACTACAGCCAAGCTGTTCCAAAAAAGGTAAAGAGACTTGCTATGAAATCAGCATTGTCTTCCAAAGTAGCAGATAATGAAATTGTTGTATTAGATGAATTAGCTATGGAAAATCCAAAGACTAAGGAAATGTTAGCGATTCTAAATAATATTAATGCAGGTGAAAAAGCACTTATCGTATTACCAGGAAAAAATGAGGTAATCGAAAAATCAGCTAGAAACCTTCCTAATATAAAAAGTACCTTGGTGAATACATTGAATGTATATGATATCTTAAGATATGACAAATTAGTCATCACTAAGGAAGCAGTATCCCTTGTTGAGGAGGTGTATGCATAATGAAAAATGCACATGATATCATCATTAAGCCAATAATCACTGAAAGAAGTATGGATGACATGGCGGATAAAAAATACACTTTCAAGGTAGATAAAAGAGCAAATAAGGTTGAAATTAAAAAAGCCATGGAAGAAATTTTTAATGTAAAAGTTTTAAAAGTAAATACCATGAACATGGTAGGCAAGGTGAAAAGAATGGGTCGTTATGAAGGAAAGAGACCAGACTGGAAGAAGGCAATTATTCAACTTACAGAAGATAGTAAGGAAATTGAATTTTTCGAAGGCATGTAAAACTTGCAGATTATAGGCTGAATGCCTGATAAGCACCAGAAGGAGGGAATGAAATGGGCATTAAAAAATACAAACCAACTTCCCCTGGACGTAGAAATATGAGGGTTTCTACCTTTGAAGAGATTACCAAAACAGAACCTGAAAAATCTCTATTAGAAACCATTAATAGAACCGGCGGAAGAAATAACTATGGTAGAATGACTGTTCGACACAGAGGTGGCGGAGAGAAAAGACAATACAGAATTATTGATTTCAAGAGAAATAAAGATGAAATACCTGCAAAAGTAGCTTCTGTAGAGTATGATCCAAACCGTTCAGCACATATTGCACTACTACATTATGTAGATGGAGAAAAGAGATATATTCTACATCCAAAGGGATTAAAAGTAGGAGATACTGTTGTATCTGGACCAAATGCTGACATCAAAGTGGGTAATGCCCTACCTTTGAAAAATATACCCGTGGGTACTGTAATTCACAATATCGAATTAAAAGTAGGTAAAGGCGCACAAATGGTTAGATCAGCAGGAAACTCTGCCCAACTAATGGCAAAAGAAGGCGACTATGCACAGGTTAGACTACCATCCGGAGAGGTGCGTATGGTTCGTGTGGAATGTCGTGCAACCATTGGTCAAGTAGGAAATGTTGAACACGAGAATATAAGAATAGGTAAAGCAGGTAAATCTAGACATTTAGGATACAGACCTACAGTACGTGGGGTTGTAATGAACCCAGTAGATCACCCACATGGTGGTGGAGAGGGTAGATCCCCAATCGGATTACCTACACCTGTTACTCCATGGGGCAAACCAACTCTTGGATATAAAACCAGGAAGAAAAATAAGCATAGTGACAAATACATTGTCAGAAAAAGAAAACAAAAATAAGCCCTGGAGTCTTCAGGGGCTCCAACGGCTTAACTTAATTAAGTGATCGTTTGATGAAGGGAGGCAACCGATTAATGGGTAGATCATTAAAAAAAGGACCTTATGTTGATGAGAGATTGCTAAAAAGAGTAGAAGAGTTAAATCAAAAAGGTGAAAAGAAAATATTAAAGACCTGGTCAAGAAATACTACATTATTCCCACAAATGGTAGGACATACTATTGCAGTATACGATGGAAGAAAACACGTACCTGTATATGTAACTGAGGATATGGTAGGACATAAACTAGGTGAATTTGCACCAACAAGAACCTATAGAGGTCATGCAGATAAATCAGAAAAAACTTCTAAAGTTAGATAGAGTGAGAGGAGGTTTTCAGAGTGGAAGCAAGAGCCATTGCAAAACACATTAGAATATCACCACGAAAAGTGAAAATCGTCATAGATTTGATAAGAGGTAAAAACCTCGGAGAAGCATTGAATATTTTAAGCCTTACACCTAAGGCAGCATCTGAACCAGTAGCTAAACTACTTCGTTCAGCAGCAGCAAATGCAGAAAATAATTATGATATGAATGTAGATAGTCTATATGTAGCAGAAATACAAGCAAATCAAGGACCTACATTGAAACGCTTTAGAGCTAGAGCACAAGGAAGAGGTACACAAATCTTAAAAAGAACAAGTCATATTTCAGTTGTATTAAAAGAAAGAGAGTAAGGAGGGATATTTAGTGGGCCAAAAGGTTAATCCACATGGTTTAAGAGTCGGAGTAATTAAAGATTGGAATGCAAGATGGTATGCTAAAGATAAGGACTTTGCAGACCTATTGATAGAAGATCAAAAGATTCGTGAATATATAAAAAAGAGTCAATATGATGCAGGGATCTCTAGTATAGAAATAGAAAGAGCTGCAAACAGAGTGAAAATCCATATTCATACTGCTAAACCTGGAATGGTTATTGGTAGAGGTGGATCTGGCATTGAAGTCATGAGAAAAGCAATTGAAAAAATGACGAGTAAAAATATACTCATCAACATTATTGAAGTAAAAAATGTAGAAGTAGATGCTCAATTGGTGGCAGAAAATATTGCTTCTCAATTGGAAAGAAGAATTTCCTTTAGAAGAGCGATGAAACAGTCTATTCAAAGAGCAATGAGAAATGGAGCTTTAGGGGTAAAAACAGCTGTTGCCGGAAGATTAAATGGAGCAGAAATGGCTAGAACAGAAGGATATCAAGAAGGTAATGTGCCATTGCAAACCCTAAGAGCTGACATTAATTACGGATTTGCAGAAGCAAATACAACCTATGGTAAATTAGGAGTTAAAGTTTGGATTAATAAAGGCGAAGTTCTTCCAACAAAAAAAGAAAATGTTGAAGAAGGGAAGAAATAGGAAGGAGGAATCATCAGATGTTAATGCCTAAAAGGGTTAAGCGTCGTAGAGTTCATAGAGGTCGTATGAAGGGTCAAGCTACTCGTGGAAATACAATCACATATGGTGAATATGCTATTCAGGCATTAGAACCAGCATGGATTACTTCTAATCAAATAGAAGCAGCCCGTGTAGCCATGACTAGATATATTAAAAGAGGTGGAAAAGTTTGGATTAAAATTTTCCCCGATAAGCCAGTAACAGAAAAACCAGCAGAAACTCGTATGGGTTCTGGTAAAGGTTCTCCTGAATATTGGGTAGCAGTAGTTAAACCAGGCAGAATTTTATTTGAAGTTGCGGGTGTTCCTGAGGAATTAGCTAGAGAGGCTATGCGTTTGGCAATGCACAAACTTCCTATCAAAACAAAATTTGTAACACGCCGTGATTTTGAAGAAGTGGGTGGTGAATCTAATGAAAGCTAAAGAAATAAGAGAGTTATCCTCACAAGAACTAGAGCAACAATTAAATGACTTAAAAGCTGAATTATTCAATTTAAGATTCCAACTTGCTACAGGGCAATTGGAAAACCCAATGAGAATTAAAGAGGTTAAAAAAACCTATGCAAGAATAAAAACCATTTTAAGAGAACGGGAAATTAAAGCTATTGAAGCATAGTTATGGAAGGAGGCTTCACTGTGGAAAGAGGAAATAGAAAAACAAGAATTGGTCGAGTAGTAAGCGATAAAATGGATAAGACAATTGTTGTAGCAGTGGAAACTTTTGTAAGACATCCATTGTATGGAAAGTCGGTAAAGAGAAGTACCAGATTCAAAGCTCATGACGAAAACAACCAATGCCAAATTGGTGATCGTGTAAGAATAATGGAAACAAGACCATTGAGTAAGGATAAAAGATGGAGACTTGCAGACGTAATCGAGAAAGCTAAGTAATAGGGTGTTGAAAGGAGGGCATATGCATGATTCAACAAGAAAGTAGATTAAAAGTTGCTGATAATACAGGTGCAAAGGAATTACTATGTATCCGTGTATTAGGTGGTTCAGGAAAAAGATATGCAAATATTGGCGACGTAATTGTTGCTACTGTAAAAAGCGCAACACCCGGCGGTGTTGTTAAAAAAGGTGAAATTGTAAAAGCAGTTGTTGTGCGAAGTAAAAGAGGCGTTAGAAGAAATGATGGTAGCTATATAAAATTCGATGAAAATGCAGCTGTTGTAATAAAAGATGACAAACAGCCAAGAGGAACTCGTATTTTTGGACCAGTAGCTAGAGAATTAAGAGAAAAAAGTTACTTAAAAATATTATCATTGGCGCCTGAAGTACTATAGATTGAGGAGGTGACAATCTTGGCCAATAAAAAAATACATGTAAAAACCGGAGACACCGTTGTGGTAATCGCGGGTAAAGATAAAGGAAAAAAGGGTAAAGTGCTATCAGTACTTCCTTCAGAAAATAGAGTTATTGTAGAAGAGGTAAACATGATTACAAAACATGTTAAACCTTCCGCAGCGAATCAACAAGGTGGTTTGGTTCACAAAGAAGGAAAAATTGATGCATCTAACGTAATGTACTATTGCTCAAAGGATAAAATGGGTGTAAGAACAGGCATTAAATTCTTAGAAGATGGTACAAAGGTACGTTACTGTAAAAAATGCGGAGAAACTTTTAATAAATAGGTTGGCGAAGGGAGGTATTGGAAATGGCTAGATTAAAAGATAAGTTTGCAAATGAAGTTGCGCCAGCAATGATGGAAAAGTTTAAATATAGCAGTGTAATGGAAATCCCAAAACTAGAAAAAGTTATCGTGAATATGGGAGTAGGAGAAGCAAAGGATAATATAAAGATATTGGAAGCTGCCGTAAGCGATTTGACAGCTATTGTAGGTCAAAAACCTGTTGTGACAAAAGCAAAAAAATCTGTTTCCAATTTCAAAATCCGTGAAGGTATGCCAGTAGGTGCAAAGGTAACCCTTCGAGGAGAAAGAATGTACGAATTTGTAGATAAAGTATTTAATGTTGCACTTCCAAGAGTACGTGACTTTAGAGGGGTTTCCACTAAAGCCTTTGACGGAAGAGGTAACTATTCCTTAGGAATTAAAGAACAATTAATCTTCCCAGAAATTGAGTATGACAAAGTAGAAAAAGTAAGAGGTATGGATATAATTTTTGTAACAACAGCTCAAAATGATGAGGAAGCAAGAGAACTGCTAAGATTGCTAGGAATGCCTTTCAGCAAATAATGAAGGAGGAAAAAGCGTGGCAAAAAAAGCGATGATCAATAAGCAACAAAGAGAGCCTAAGTATTCAACAAGAGCTTATAATAGATGTCGTCTTTGTGGTAGACCTCATGGATATTTAAAAAAGTTTGGTATTTGCAGGATCTGCTTCAGAGAATTAGCATATAAAGGTGAAATACCTGGCGTTAAAAAAGCAAGTTGGTAGAATGGAGATTGTGGAAGGAGGTACAAATAAATGGTTATGACTGATCCTATTGCAGATATGTTAACCCGTATTCGTAATGCAAATAATGTGAAGCACGAAACAGTCGAAATTCCGGCTTCCAATGAGAAAAAAGCTATTGCGAACATTCTTCTGGATGAGGGTTTTATAAAAAATGTAGAAAATATAGAGGACGATAAGCAAGGTATCATCAAAATTACCTTGAAATATGGTCAAAACAAGCAAAGAGTTATTAGTGGTTTAAAAAGAATTTCTAAACCTGGACTAAGGGTATATGCGAAAAAAGATGAAATACCTAAAGTATTAGGAGGATTAGGAATTGCAATCATATCCACATCTAAGGGTGTTGTAACAGATAAAGTTGCAAGAACTCAAGGAATCGGTGGAGAAGTACTTTGCTATATTTGGTAAAAATGACAGTAACGGGATATAGGAGGTGTAGACATGTCAAGAATTGGTAAATTACCTATTGCTATTCCAGAGGGTGTAAATGCAGAGATAGCAGGCAGCACTTTAACAGTAAAGGGCCCTAAGGGACAATTGGTAAAAACATTCCATAAAGATATGAATATTGCTATAGAAGATAATGAAATTCTTGTAACAAGACCATCAGAGAATAAAAAACATAGATCTCTTCATGGATTAACTCGCTCACTTATTGACAATATGGTCAACGGAGTTTCCAAAGGGTTTGAAAAAGTATTAGAAATCAATGGTGTTGGTTACAGAGCACAAAAACAAGGAAATAAATTGGTATTAAGCTTAGGATACTCCCATCCAGTAGAAATGGTAGATCCTGAGGGTATTACAGTAGAAGTACCTGCTAACAACAAAATCATTGTTAAAGGTATTGATAAAGAATTAGTAGGACTGCATGCGGCAAACATTCGAAAAATGAGAGAGCCTGAGCCTTACAAAGGTAAAGGAATTAAATACGAAAACGAAACAATTAGACGTAAAGAAGGAAAAGCAGGTAAGTAGGAAAGGAGTGAATCCAATTGATTAATAAGCCTAACAGGAATGAAGATAGAAAAAAACGTCATTTAAGGGTAAGAAAAAAAATTAGCGGCACGACACAAAGACCTAGATTAAATGTCTATAGAAGTTCCACCAATATCTATGCACAAGTTATTGATGATATAAATGGCGTAACATTGGCAGCGGCTTCTTCCCTTGATCCACAGATAAAAGAAGCTACATCTGCTAGTGGAAACAAAGAGACAGCAAAATTAGTTGGTAAATTAATCGGTGAAAGAGCCCTTGAAAAAGGGATAACAGAAGTTATATTCGATCGTGGCGGTTATATTTATCATGGAAGAGTTAAGGAACTATCTCAAGCTGCTAGAGAAGCTGGCTTGAAGTTTTAAGAGAAGGAGGGAAATAAATGCAACGAATTGATGCAAGTGCTTTAGATCTTAAGGAAAAGGTTGTTTCAATAAATAGGGTTACTAAAGTTGTTAAAGGTGGTAGAAACTTTAGATTTAGCTGTTTAGTTGTTGTAGGCGATGAAAATGGCCATGTAGGCGTAGGTACTGGTAAAGCAATGGAAATTCCAGAAGCAATTCGAAAAGGGATTGAAGATGCGAAAAAGAAATTGATCAAAGTATCTATGGTAAATACATCTATTCCCCACGAAATTATTGGAGAATTTGGAGCAGGTAGAGTATTACTAATGCCAGCTAAGGAAGGTACCGGAGTTATTGCAGGGGGACCTGTACGTGCGGTACTTGAACTTGCAGGTGTACGTGACATCCGAACAAAATCATTGGGGTCAAAAAATGCCAGAAACATGGTGAACGCAACAATGCTTGGATTATCTCAATTGACTACTGTTGAAGAAGTAGCAAAACTTAGAGGTAAATCTGTAGAAGAGATATTAGGTTAGGGGGGAGAAAACCTTGGCTAAACTAAATATTACATTAACTAGAAGTAAAATTGGTAAAATGAAAGATCAAATTGCTACTGTAGAAGCCTTAGGGTTGAAGAAGATTGGTCAAACAGTAGTACAAGAAGATACACCTCAAATAAGAGGTATGATCAATAAGATTCAACACATGGTAAAAGTAGAAGAAGCATAAGGAGGTGTAAGGTATGAAGTTACATGAACTAAAACCCGCACAAGGTTCTACTAAGAAAAACAAGAGAAAAGGCCGTGGTACCGCTACAGGTTTGGGAAAAACAGCTGGTAGAGGACAGGATGGTCAGCGTTCCCGTTCCGGTGGTGGAGTAAGAATTGGATTTGAAGGTGGACAAATGCCTTTATCCAGAAGATTACCTAAACGTGGCTTTACAAATAGATTCAAAAAAGAATATGCAATTGTAAGCTTAGAAGAATTAAATCGCTTTGAGGACGGTACTGAAGTAACACCAGCTCTTTTAATAGAAACAGGCTTGATTAAAAAAGAGCTTGATGGTGTAAAAGTATTAGCCAATGGAGAGCTAGAAAGAAAGCTTACTGTAAAAGTGCATAAAGTAAGCAAATCTGCTGCGGAAAAAATTGAAGCCGCTGGAGGAAAGGTAGAGGTGATCTAAGGTGTTGGCAACTTTAAAAAATGCATGGAAAATCCCTGATTTACGAAAAAAAATACTTTTCACATTAGCCATGTTATTTGTATATCGATTAGGTAGTGTTGTACCAGTGCCTTATATAAACCGTGAGGTTATCAGTCAAATTGTAACCCAAGGCGGAGTACTTGGACTATTCGATATCGTATCAGGTGGTAACTTTAGTAATTTTACCATATTTGCCATGAGTATAACACCTTACATCAATGCGTCTATCATCATGAATCTTTTAACCTTTGTTATCCCTGCCTTAGAAAGAATGGCTAAGGAAGGGGAAGAAGGGAGAAAGAAAATAGCTCAATATACTCGTTATGCAACAGTAATATTGGCTTTAGTGCAAGCTATTGGTTTAAGCTTATCTATACAAAATGTATTGCTTGAAAAATCATTTTTAACTATAGCGGTAGTGACCATTACCATCACAGCAGGTACAGCTTTCTTGATGTGGTTGGGAGAACAAATTACCGAAAACGGAATAGGAAATGGAATTTCCCTAATCATCTTTGTGAGCATCATCTCAAGATTACCCTCAGGTATTGCTAAAATGATAGAATACGTGAGAATAGGGACCCTTAATATCCTTACCCTAATCCTATTTATAATATTTGCTATTATCGTTATAGCAGCAGTGGTGGCTGTACAAGAAGGTCAAAGAAGAATTCCTGTTCAGTATGCCAAAAGAGTAGTGGGTAGGAAAATGTATGGAGGACAGAGTTCTCATATCCCAATGAAGATAAATCAAGCAGGAGTTATTCCAGTAATCTTTGCTAGTTCCATAACACTATTTCCAGCAACACTAGCAAGCTTTTTCCCAACTTCTAAAATAGCAAATTTCATTGCCACATGGTTTGCTTGGGGAAAACCTGTGAGTACTGTACTATACATTTTACTCATTATAGCCTTTACCTATTTCTATACGGCTATCACATTCAACCCAGTTGATGTGGCTAACAATATGAAAAAACATGGTGGCTTTGTTCCTGGTATACGACCAGGCAAACCTACTGTTGAGTTCTTAAATAGAACCTTAAATAGATTGACACTATCTGGTGCAGTCTTCTTAGCTCTTATCGCAGTCTTGCCATTGGTAATAGGTGCTATTGCAGGCATTGACTTACGTTTTGGTGGAACAGGATTACTCATTGTGGTAGGGGTAGCTTTAGAAACAGTGAAACAATTAGAATCACAGATGATGATGAGACATTATCAAGGATTTTTAAAATAAAGGTTGAGGGGGCTTAGCCCTCAAAGCCTTAGTAGTAAAGCATGGAGGTGGAGGAAATGAGAATTATATTATTAGGACCTCCTGGAGCAGGAAAGGGAACACAGGCTGCAAATATAGTTTCAGCATTCCACATTCCTCATATTTCAACAGGAGACATATTTAGAAAGAATTTAAAAGAAGGAACTCCACTAGGACTAAAAGCAAAAGAATATATGGATCAAGGTTTATTAGTACCAGATGATCTGGTTTTGGAAATAGTTAAGGATCGTCTTAGTGAAGATGATTGCAAACAGGGATTCATGCTAGATGGTTTTCCACGTACAGAAGCTCAGGCAGAAGCTCTGGATGAAAATCTAAAAACCATGGGAGCTTCTCTCGATACCGTTTTAAATATAGAAGTAGATCATGAGTTATTGATAGAAAGAATCACTGGAAGACGAATTTGCAAAAAATGCGGTGCAACCTATCATGTGAAGTTTAATTCTCCTAAAGAAGAAGGAAAATGTGATCTTTGTGGTGGAGAATTATATCAAAGAGCAGATGACCAGGAAGAAACCGTCAAGAAAAGATTAGATGTTTATACCCAACAAACACAGCCCTTGATTAAGTATTATGAAGAAAAGGGCATCCTGAAAACAATCAATGGACAACAAGATATTGATAAAGTATTTGAGGATATCAAAGTAGTTCTTCAAGGAGAAAGATAATATGATTATCTTAAAATCTTCCCATGAAGTAGAAATTATGAGAAAAGCGGGAAAAATTGTAGCAGAGGTCCATCAAAAGTTAAAAGAAGCTATCCAGCCAGGTATTACAACTCTGGATTTGGATAAAATAGCGGAAGAATACATTTTGCAATCTGGTGCAAAACCTGCTTTTAAAGGATATGGCGGTTTTCCAGCATCTGTTTGCACATCTATTAATGAAGAGGTTGTTCACGGCATTCCCGGATCCCGCGTTATAGAAGACGGGGATATTATTAGTATCGATATAGGCGCCATAGTGGATGGATATTATGGTGATTCTGCGAAGACTCACCCAGTGGGAAAGATATCCCCAGAGGCAGAAAGACTGATAAAGGTCACAAGAGACTGTTTTTATGCAGGCTTGGTTTTTGCCAAAGAAGGGTATAGACTATCAGATATATCCCATGCTATTCAAAAGCACGTTGAAGATAACGGCTTCTCAGTGGTTCGAGATTATGTAGGGCACGGCATTGGACAAAATATGCATGAAGACCCACAAATACCTAATTTCGGGAGACCTGGTAAAGGCCCTAGATTAAGAGAGGGCATGATTCTAGCAATTGAGCCTATGGTAAACCAGGGGACCTTTCATGTTAAAACCTTAGGGGACGATTGGACAGTAGTGACATTAGATGGAAAATTATCTGCCCACTACGAACATACAATCGCTATAACTGAGGGGGAACCGGAAATTTTGACGAAACTTTGATTTCAGTAATTAATGAGGTGGATTTATGGAAAGTAATGATCTATTATTAGGTCAAGTGGTCTATTCGCTAGCCGGAAGAGATAAGGGAAAGTTTATGGTCGTTATGGAGAAAATAGATTCTCAATATGTACACATCAGTGATGGTGACATAAGAAAAGTAGATAAAGCAAAGAAAAAAAAAGTAAAACATTTACGAAAGACTAACCATATTATTTCCACGATCAATAAGAAACTGGAAACAGGGCAAAAAATTAATAATGCTGAGATACGTAAGAAATTAAAGGAATTAGGATATAATACCCAAAATGGGAAACGGGAGGATTGATTGCCTAATGGCCAAAGAAGATGTGATAGAATTAGAAGGCACTGTGGTAGAAGCAATGCCAAATACAATGTTTAAAGTTGAGCTTGAAAATGGACATCAGGTACTAGCTCATATTTCTGGAAAACTAAGAATGAATTTTATAAGGATTTTGCCTGGAGATAAAGTAACGTTAGAATTATCACCCTATGACCTCAATCGAGGTAGAATTACATGGCGTGGTAAAGCTAAGTGATATAAGGAGGGATAAACCATGAAAGTAAGACCATCTGTAAAACCAATTTGCGAAAAATGCAAAATTATCAAGAGAAAAGGTCGAGTAATGGTAATTTGTGAAAATCCTAAACATAAGCAAAAACAAGGCTAAAAGCATTGAAATATATGAACAAAATTGATAGAATATCTTAGTTGATATTAAGCTTGCAAGAATACAGGGGCGGCTGCAGTGGATATCCATTGACCTTTATTCTTACTATACAATCAACTATAACAAGCTTAGGAGGTGCAACCATTAATGGCTAGAATTGCCGGTATTGACTTACCTAGAGATAAAAGAATTGAAATTGGATTAACTTATATCTATGGTATTGGTAGAAAGAGTTCAAATAAAATTTTACAAGAAGCAGGAATTAGTCCTGATACAAGAGTAAAAGACTTAACAGAGGCAGAAGTAGGAAAATTAAGAGAAGTGATTGACAGAAACCATACGGTAGAGGGAGACCTTCGTAGGGAAATTTCATTAAACATTAAGAGATTAATGGAAATTGGAAGTTATAGAGGCGTAAGACACAGAAGAGGCCTTCCTGTTAGAGGTCAAAATACCAAAAACAACGCGAGAACACGAAAAGGTGTAAAACGAACCGTTGGAAAAGGTAAGAAATAGGTCGCAAAGGAGGGAAAAAAATGGTAGCTAAAAAAGTGACAAGAAGCAGAAGAAAAAGAGAACGAAAGAATATAGAGCGAGGAGCTGCTCATATTCAATCAACTTTTAATAACACCATTGTTACTATCACAGATGCAGCAGGAAATGCGCTATCTTGGGCTAGTGCCGGTGGATTAGGATTTAAAGGATCTAGAAAAAGCACACCATTTGCAGCACAAATGGCAGCAGAAACAGCTGCTAAAGCAGCAATGGAGCATGGTTTGAAAAATATTGAAGTATTTGTAAAAGGTCCCGGTTCTGGAAGGGAAGCAGCAATACGTTCCTTACAGGCTGCTGGTTTAGAAATAACCGCTATTAAGGATGTTACTCCTATTCCACATAACGGATGTAGACCACCAAAAAGAAGAAGAGTTTAATAGATTAGGAGGTGCAAAGGTAAATGGCAAGATATACAGACGCATCCTGTAGACTATGTCGCCGTGAAGGCTTAAAACTATATCTAAAGGGTGAAAGATGTTATACAGATAAATGTGCAATAGCTAGAAGACAATATGCCCCAGGACAACATGGGCAAAGAAGAATAAAACTTTCTGAATATGGTATTCAGCTTAGAGAAAAACAAAAAGCAAAAAGAATTTATGGAGTATTGGAAAGACAGTTTGAAAAATACTTCGAAATGGCAGAGCGTAAAAGGGGTATAACAGGGGATAACCTGTTACAAATTCTTGAAACCAGACTCGACAATGCAGTATATAGAATGGGATTTGCTTCCTCTAGAAAAGAAGGAAGACAATTGGTACTACATGGACATTTCACCGTAAATGGACAAAAAGTAAACATTCCTTCCTATTTAATCAGTGAAGGGGATGTTATTGCCATAAAAGAAGAAAGTAAAAAATCAGAGAAATTCAAAGAAGTTCTTGAAATTACCTCTGGAAGAATTGCTCCCCAATGGTTAGACGTAGATACAGAAAACCTCAGCGGAAAAGTAGTTTCACTACCTACCAGAGAAGATATTGATATCCCAATTGAAGATCATCTTATCGTCGAGCTATACTCTAAATAATAAGAGGTTAGAATCAGTTGCCCTCATTAGATACAAATTGAAAAAAGTTGTTAGGGAGGGTTGTCTTTTATGATAGAAATAGAAAAGCCAAAGATTGAATTGATTGAAACAAATGAGGAGAACACCTATGGAAAGTTTGTATTAGAACCCTTAGAGAGGGGTTATGGAATTACCCTAGGAAACTCCTTGAGAAGAATCTTATTATCTTCTTTACCGGGTGTGGCAGTATCTTCAGTGAAAATTGAAAGTGTACTACATGAATTTTCCACAGTACCTGGTGTTGCAGAGGATGTAACAGAAATTATTTTGAACCTAAAAAAGCTATCCGCAAAGCTGTATAGTGATGAGCCTAAGGTTGTGCGCATTGAAGCCCAAGGAGAAGGCCCTATTACGGCAGGAGATATTATTGCAGATGCTGATGTAGAAATATTAAATCCAGATTTACACATTGCCACTCTAAGTGAAAATGAAAAGCTAAATATGGAGATCACCTTAGAAAAAGGTAGAGGCTATGTTTCTGCAGAGAAAAACAAAGAACCTGGGCAACCAATAGGAATTATTCCTGTAGATTCAATTTTCACACCTGTTAAAAAAGTGAATTATCATGTGGAAAATACCAGAGTAGGACAGGTAACAGACTATGATAAGTTGACCCTAGAAGTATGGACCAACGGTAGCATTAAGCCAGAGGAAGCAGCTTCCTTAGGGGCAAAAATACTTAATGAACATTTAAATCTATTTATAGATCTAACTGAACATGTAACAGATGTGGAAATTATGGTGGAAAAAGAAGAAGATAAAAAAGAAAAAATGTTAGAAATGACCATAGAAGAACTTGATCTTTCAGTAAGATCCTATAATTGTTTAAAACGTGCAGGCATTAACACCGTAGAAGAACTTACACAAAAGACTATGGAAGATATGATGAAGGTACGAAATCTAGGGAAAAAATCCTTAGAGGAAGTAGAACAGAAGCTAGACAGCTTAGGATTAAAACTAAGTGAAAGTGATGAGTAAAGATATTGGAGCAAAGGAGGGATATAGATGGCTGAACAGCGAAAACTAGGACGTCCCACTGATCAAAGAAAAGCTATGTTACGTAATTTGGTAACTTCCCTTTTAGAGAATGGTAAAATAGAAACAACAATTACAAGAGCAAAAGAAACCAGAAGTGTTGCTGAAAAAATGATTACTCTTGGAAAAAGAGGAGATCTACACGCTAGACGTCAGGCACTGTCTTATATAACAAAAGAAGACACCGTGAAAAAGTTATTTGACGAAATTGCTCCTAAGTATGAAGAGCGAAATGGCGGATATACAAGAATATTAAAAATGGGACCTCGTCGTGGAGATGCCTCTGAAGTGGTAATCCTTGAACTAGTCTAAATAAAAACATCTTAAGGGATAAGGGATTAAGTATTGCAAATTTTTTGCAAGGTTGCTTAGTCCCTACTTTTTTAGTAAAGTGAGGCTAAAGTTTCTTAAATCGGTTTTGATTAGGAAGATGAGAGGTTAAGAAATGAAAAAAATGATAGAGATTCAAGATTTAGTTTATGAGTATAAAAATAATGAGAATGTAGTTACCCAAGCCCTAAGAGGAATAAACCTAGATATCTACAAAGGAGAATTTGTAGTCATCATTGGTCACAATGGTTCAGGCAAATCCACTTTAGCTAAGCATATCAATGCAATTTTTTTGCCTACTCAGGGGAATGTAAAAGTAATGGGCCTAGACACTAAGAATGATGAAAACTTATGGAAAATACGGCAAGGTGCAGGCATGGTCTTTCAAAATCCTGATAATCAAATCGTTGCGACTATTGTAGAGGAAGATGTAGCTTTCGGGCCAGAAAATCTAGGAATCCCCAGCAAGGAAATCCGTGGGCGTATTGACCATGCTCTAAAGTTGGTGGATATGCAAGAATACTCACAACATGGTCCCCATCTTTTATCGGGAGGACAAAAGCAGAGAATTGCCATAGCTGGGATAATCGCTATGAAACCTCAATGTATAGTCCTAGACGAGCCCACTGCAATGCTGGATCCATCTGGTCGTAAGGAAGTAATAGAGACCATTAAAAAGCTAAATAAAGAGGAAGAAATCACCGTAGTGCACATTACCCATTATATGGATGAAGCTGTGGATGCAGATCGTGTTATTGTTATGGAGGAAGGGCAAATCGTATTAGAAGGAACCCCAAGGGAAATCTTTTCCAAGGTAGACACATTAAAAGAATTGGGTTTAGATGTTCCTCAGGTAACGGAATTGGCCTTTCAACTTAACAAGGAAGGTGTTTCAATAGATAAGGATATTTTAACAGTAGATGAGATGGTGATGAAATTATGGCCTTGAAAATAGAAGATTTATCTCATATATATATGGAGGGTACCCCCTTTGAATTTCATGCGTTAAAAGAAATAACCACTCAAATAAATGATGGAGAATTTATTGGACTTATAGGCCATACAGGATCGGGCAAGTCTACCTTTATTCAACATCTAAATGGACTATTAAAGCCAACCTCTGGAAGTATCATCATTAATGGATTGAACATAACCAAAAAGGAAGTAAAACTAAAGGAAATTAGACAAAAAGTTGGTTTGGTTTTTCAATACCCAGAACATCAATTATTTGAAGAAACCATTTATAAAGATATTGCTTTTGGCCCTATAAATCTAGGATTAGACCCTAGACAAGTGGAAGAAAGAGTAAAAGAGGCCATGGAATTGGTAGGACTCGACTTTGAAAACCTAAAGGACAATTCTCCCTTTGAATTAAGTGGAGGACAAAGACGAAGGGTGGCCATTGCAGGGGTATTGGCCATGAAGCCTGATGTACTCATATTAGATGAGCCAACAGCTGGATTGGATCCTCGGGGGAGGGATGAAATCCTCCACCAGATAAAAATGCTTCATAAAAAATACAAGAACACAGTTATTTTGGTTTCCCATAGTATGGAGGATATCAGCAGACTTGCTGAAAGAATCCTCGTTATGCATAAGGGGAAAATTGTACTATCTGGTGGACCCAAGGAAGTATTTAGAGAAGTTGAATTATTGGAGGAAATTGGACTAGCAGCTCCCCAAGTGACTTATTTAATGCGGGCACTCAGGGAAAAAGATCCACAGGTTAGAGAAGATATCTATACTGTAGAAAAAGCAAAGGAAGAAATATTAAATATGTTGAGGAGAAGGACAAATGCTTAAGGATATTACTATAGGTCAATACTTTCCAAAGGATTCCGTCGTCCATCGTTTGGACCCAAGAACAAAAATTATACTTACATTTATATATATTGTTTCTTTGTTCCTGATCAAACAATTTAGTGGATATCTGTATGTTATAGCCTTTGTGGGATTATCTATATTTCTTTCGGGAGTACCCGTAAGATACGTATTAAAGGGTTTAAAGCCCTTAGCGATCATTATAGGGATCACCGTTGTTATCAATATGATTCTTACCCCAGGAATAGAAATATTTCGATTGGGTCCTATTAAAGTAACAGAGGAGGGGTTAAGGTTAGCAGGTTTTATGGCCCTGAGACTCATATTCTTAGTGTTAGGTACTTCATTACTTACCTTAACGACATCTCCTATAGCCTTGACGGATGGCATTGAATTTATTGTAAAATATATCCCCTTTGTAAAAAAATATGCCCATGAATTGGCCATGATGATGACCATAGCCTTGAGATTCATTCCTACTCTTATGGAGGAAACAGATAAAATTATGAAAGCCCAGATGGCAAGAGGGGCAGATTTTGAAAGTGGAAATATCCTTCAAAGAGCTAAAAGTCTAGTTCCCTTATTGGTTCCTCTGTTTATCTCGGCCTTCAGAAGAGCCGATGAACTTGCCATTGCTATGGAGGCAAGATGCTATCGTGGGGGAGAAAACAGAACGAGATTAAAAGAACTAAGTATGGCAGCTAGAGATTATCTTGCTTTTGCCCTAATGGCCATTGTGGTTTCCCTTATTATCATTCATCCCTATGTTTTGGAGATGATATAAAATTGCGTAATATACAAATCATCCTAGGATATCAGGGAAGCTCCTATCATGGATGGCAGAGGCAGAAAAATGCCATAACAGTGCAACAAAAAGTAGAAGAGGCCCTAAAAGAAGTTACAGGACAACAGCTAGAGATTATAGGAGCCAGTAGAACAGATAGCGGTGTCCATGCCAATGGACAAAGTGCAAATTTCCTTACCCATAGCAAGATCCCTGTAGATAAAATCCCCTATGCTATAAATAGCAAATTGCCTAGGGATATACGGGTTTATCAGGCGCTGGAAAGACCTATGGATTTTCATAGTAGATATCATTCCACTGGAAAAAAATACACTTATCATGTGATTAACAATGCCTTTGGTTCTGCATTGGATTTCAATAGGGCATGGCATGTACAAAAGGCATTAAACATTGAGCATATGATAAAGGCAAACCAACATTTCATAGGCACCCATGATTTTGCTGCTTTTCGATCGACAGGCAGTTCAGTAAAGACATCAGAGAGAACAATATATGCTTCTAAGCTTTGGCAAAGGGAAGAAAAGCTCATTTTAGAGATAAAAGGGAATGGTTTTTTATACAATATGGTTAGAATTATTATGGGTACATTAATAGAAGTGGGTATGGGTAAAATATCCCATAAGGATATTCCTGCCATTATTCAGTCAAGAGAAAGAGATAGGGCAGGGATAACAGCTCCAGCCCATGGATTATATCTTGAAAAGGTATATTATGAAAATCCATAAAAGCATTGACACGCCTGGAGGATTGTATTACAATATACAGTGGTATTGAATTTGATCCACTAGCCCCGGATCAGAGGAAATATTCATTGATCAAATAAAAAAAAGTAAATTATTGAACATATTTGGTAATAAGGAGGGAAATAGATTGAAAACAACCATGGTAAATCCCAATGAAATAGAGAGAAAATGGTATGTAGTAGACGCTGAGGGAAAAACCCTAGGTAGATTAGCTACTGAAATCGCAAGAATTTTAAGAGGAAAGCATAAGCCAATATACACACCTCATTTAGATACAGGCGATCATGTGATTGTTCTTAATGCAGGAAAGGTAGTATTGACTGGAAAAAAATTGGATCAAAAACTTTTTAGAACTCACTCATTATATCCAGGTGGATTAAAGGAAGTTCCCTATAGAAAAATGTTAGCTGAAAAACCAGAAAAAGTGGTTTATGAAGCGGTAAGAGGAATGATTCCTCACAATCGTTTGGGACGACAAATGATGACAAAATTAAGAGTATATAGAGGCACAGAACATCCCCATGAAGCACAAAAACCAGAAGTGTTAGACATTAACGCTTAATTCCACAAGCTGTGAAAGGAGGAAGGACATTGGCAATTTTACAATATCAAGGAACCGGTAGAAGAAAAAAATCTATTGCTAGGGTAAGATTATTACCTGGAGAAGGCAAATTCATTATTAATGGTAGAGAGATAGATAATTTTTTTGGATTAGAAACTTTAAAAGTTATTGCGAAACAACCTTTAACTTTAACAGAAACAGAAGGCAAGTTTGATGTTTTTGTAAATGTAAATGGTGGCGGATACACTGGTCAAGCAGGTGCAATTCGTCATGGTATTGCAAGAGCTTTAATCAAAGCCGACGAAGAGTTAAGAACTCCATTAAAGAGAGCAGGATACTTAACTAGAGATCCTAGAATGAAAGAAAGAAAGAAATACGGATTAAAGGGAGCCAGAAGATCCCCACAATTCTCCAAGAGATAATATATTGCAAAAAGACACTTTCTATTATAGATGTGTCTTTTTTTTATTTTGGTTACTACAACGAATTATTTTATTCAAAACTATGCATAAGAAAGATTGTCTTTATAATAGCTTAATAATATAGTGCATAGTGGAGGGGATAGAGTAGTGAGAAAACGGAAAGCAATTGTTTTATTTGTTGTTTTGATGGTTATCTGTACGGTAGTTTTTTATCAGCAAAAAATATATTATAAGGTAGTGACTACTTTTGGCTACCCCAACTTTAATAAAGTGGTTATCATTGATCCAGGACACGGAGGGGAGGACCCTGGTAAAGTAGGCAATCATGGAGAAGATGAAAAACACTTAAATCTCAAAATAGCTCAAAAACTTCGAAATTTTATTGAGGAAAGCGGAGGAATAGCTATACTGACCAGAAGTGAAGATAAGGGGTTATACTCTCCTGAGGCTGGCTCCCTCAGACAAAAGAAGAATGAAGATCTTCGAAATAGAAGAAAAATCATTCAAGAAAGTCAGGGAGACTTAATGGTGAGTATTCATCTCAATAGCTTTCCTTCCTCAAAATATTATGGATCACAAACCTTCTATCTAAAGGGAGATGAAGAAAGTAAAATTTTAGCGGAATTTGTACAAGAAGCATTAAGGGTAACCCTTGATCCAGATAATCATCGTCAGATAAAGGATAGCGACAGTTATTACATTTTAAAGGAAAATGGAATGCCCTCTATTTTAGTAGAGGGAGGATTCCTATCTAACCCCAAGGAAGAAAAACTATTAAATAAGGATAAATATCAGGATAAAGTGGCTTGGGCAATTTATACGGGGATTATGAAATTTTACACCTATGTGGAGAGTGTATCTAGATAAAAAACACAAAAAGAATCCTAGGATTCTTTTTGTGTTTTTTTAATCAAGAGATTGCATGAAGAGATCATAGTTTTTAATATTTAATCGATCTATAAAGGGAAGATAATTATCCATTTGTCCTGAGGTATAGATAGTCAAAGTAGACTTAGAATCTGAAGAAAACAAATCACTTTCCTCCAGATAGCCCTTGAGAATATCCACTAATTTTATTGCAGGATCGATTAGTTGTAAATGGGGATATAATTTCTGAATTTCCTCCATGACGAAGGGATAATGGGTACAGCCCAAGATAAGATTATCCACAGGCTTTTGAGCCAATAGAGGACTAATGGTGTCCTCCAGTATTCTTTTAATACCCTCCTGATTTTCATTATTTTCTTCAATAACCCTTGCTAAATCTGGGCTACCATTGGCAATGAAAGGAATACCAGCTTGAATAGACTGAAGAGTTTCTCCATATGTATTGCTGCTTACGGTTGCTTCTGTAGCAATGAGGCCAACTCCCCTTTTAGGTATGTTTTCTACAGCTGCCACGCAGCCTGGATAGATAATATCAAAAATAGGTGTATCTGTTAGAGGAATTAGCTCATTAATCTGGGATGAAATGGTATTGCAGGCCAACAAAATAGCCTTTACTTGATGATTATCCAAGAAAGAAAGCATCTTTTTTGTTAATGCAATAATTTCCTCAGGTGTTTTATTGCCATAGGGCATATTCTTACTATCACCAAAATAGAGGATACTTTCCTTAGGGAGTTGCCTTTGAAGCTCCTTAACCACTGTTAATCCGCCTACCCCTGAATCAATGACGCCAATTGCATTATTTGGTAATTGCATCTATTTATCACCCCTATCATTTTATAAAACTTTTTACTTTAAAAATTTCACCTACCTCTATCATTATATCCAAAAATAGATAGAATAAAAAGGATGAAAACCATAGGATTTATTTTGATAATCAATAAATTAAAAAAAATGAACGAGAAGCTGACTATCTCTATAACTTATAAATAGGAAAAGGTTTACAATTTTTGTATCTGTTGTTATAATTTAGACAATCTGACATAAGGCAATTTCCATCATTGAGAACGGAGAGAAATAATGAAAACTGGGAGGGAAACTATGGATGCGTTGTTAACGGCCAAAAAGGTGAAAAAAGTTTATTCAATAGGGGAGACAAAGGTTCATGCATTAAAGGGTGTGGATCTAGACATCTATGAAAACACTTTCTACTCTATTGTAGGAAAAAGTGGCTCAGGAAAATCCACTTTACTTCATTTATTAAGTGGAATGGACAAGCCTACTGAGGGAAGAGTAGTTTTTCAGGGGAAGGATATGGGGAATTTGCCGGATAAAGAACTTTCCCGAATGAAAAGAAAGGAATTCGGATTTGTTTTTCAAGCCTACCATTTGCTTCCCGAGCTATGCGTACTGGAAAATGTTTTGCTACCAGTTTATCTGGATTATGGGGAACCCGATCAAAACCATGTGGATGAAGTCATGACCTGCCTTGGGCTTCAAGACAAATATTATAAATTTCCCTCCCAGTTATCAGGAGGGGAGCAGCAACGAGTGGCCATAGCAAGAGCATTGATGAATAAACCTAGGATTATCTTTGCGGATGAACCTACAGGGAATTTAGATCAGGAAAATAGTGATGAGGTGATTGAGCTATTAATCAATTCAAGCCTGAGATTTCATCAAAGCATTGTATTAGTGACCCATGATATGGATATCGCACAGCGGGCCGACCGAGTAGTTCATATAAAAGATGGTGTACTATCTTAGAACTGAGGGGGAGAAAGATGGATGCTATGAAAAAAATTGCGAAATTAAGTATAAAGGGAACGCCCCGGCAAAGCAAAGCCATTGTCATCGGGATGATTATGGTCTATGTCTTCAGTATGATGGTGGTAGTAGTTCAGGAAAGCATTGTGAAATCCAAACAGGAATATTCCTATGAAAGACATGGAGCATGGTCCGGAGCCATCTATAACGGGAATGAAAATATAGAAAAAGAGCTATATCATCATTCGGATATCGATAAGATAGGAAGCATCCATGTTTTTACAAATATCCAGGTATTGGGAGAGGATTATCTCGCATCCATAGGACACATTGATAAGGATGCCATTTCCTTAGGACGCCTCCGATTAATGGAAGGGAGTTTTCCAAAACAAGAAGACGAGATAGTGGTTGAAAAATATGTATTGGATAAAATG
Organism: Irregularibacter muris; assembly: GCF_024622505.1. Classification (NCBI taxonomy): domain Bacteria; kingdom Bacillati; phylum Bacillota; class Clostridia; order Eubacteriales; family Eubacteriaceae; genus Irregularibacter; species Irregularibacter muris. The sequence goes on along the minus strand of NZ_JANKAS010000004.1, from coordinate 161,835 downwards.
CATCCGGATGCCAAGATCGGAGATGAGATTCGACTACCTCTAAAGGTAGAGCAAGAGGGTCAGAATGCTATAAAACATAAAGTTTTTAGGCTATCTGGTGTAATAGATAGATGGCATAGGGAATGGATGAAAGAAGGCTATGCTTTGCCCTCAGTTTTTGTCGCTGAAGAGGCTTCCTTTGATTTCCCATTGATGGTACAGCAACATTATTTTTTTACGGCAAAGGATGCAGAGACCCATGAGATAAAAAACTTAGCAGAGCTGCTGAGTGAAAATCAGGAGAGCACCTATGTTTTCAATAGCCAGTCTTATTCTATAGCCCAAAGTACTGCTGATCGTTTCTTCGAAAAAGGCACCACCATTAGTATGGTGTGTCTTATCGCTTTAATCGTTATTATTTATATCCTATCCGGAACACTAAAAAGCAAAAAATACAAAATAAGGATTATGAAGGGCATAGGGGCCGAGCATTTTCAACTCTTTAGGTTGACCTTGTGGGAAGCCCTTTACTATTGGGGGAGAGCCACCATCATCGGCGTCCCCCTAGGTTTGGTGCTTTCGGCAGCAATCATTTATTTGACCAAAAACCTAATGATTTTTAAACTTAGACTATTTATTAACTGGTCCTTTATCTTCATCACTCTATTATTTATCACTCTGGTGTTTTTTGCAGGGAATCTTATCATCCTGCTGAGTATTACATTTCAAAAGCTGACAACCTCCTTGCGGCAGGATAATAGCCATACCCAAAAAGCCAAGCTGCCAGTAATCAAAAAAATAAAAAAACTTACCCTTTATCAGCTTTATAAAAGAAACCGCGTGTTTTACAAGAAGCAGAGCCTGTTACGCATTGGGATATCCATTATTACCATCGTGGTATTATGCACCAGTGCTGTGCATTTCATCAATGCATATCAGCACTATTCAAGAATGAGAAGTCATAATAGTTATGAATATCAAATAGATATTTGGGATATGGAAGAGGGATTGGATGAGCAAGCCATCGGTCAGTTTGAGAAAATTCCGGGGATCATTGCTGTAGAGAAAGAGAAGGTATTTCGAAGTGATGAAGACCCGATTTTGATACACTGGGAGGGATGGAAAGAAAGCCAGTATATTAATACCCTTCGTAAGTACAATCGAGAAGGGACAAAGGCCAAGGGTGCAGACTATTTTGAAGTAACTAGTATAGCATGGACCAGTAAAGAAAACCAAGACATTTTCCAATGGTGTCAAGAGCAGATCTCAGAAGGAAAATTGGACTATGAAAAATTTATGGCAGGGGAACAATGTGTACTGGTGCTATCGCCATTTTATTTAGAAGAGAGCAGTTTCACGGACATCCAATATGCAGTCCAACCTGTTATCAATGACTTTCAATATGAAAAGGCAGGAAAAATCTATGACTATAGGCAAGAAGAAAACAGGATCCAGGCAGGGGACTTTATTACCCTGGAAAGTAGGGCAGGGACAAAGAATATCGAAGTGGGTGGTGTTGTAGAAGGGGTTACGGAATTGGTTCCAAATCAAGTAATTTTAGGCAGCGGAGCAGTGGCAGTGGGCGAAGGATTGTTAAATGATCTCACTTCCAAAGATGTTTCTCAGCTATATAATATGATTACATTGAAATCCTTTGCCAATGTAGATTATGTGGAAACAGACCGGCAGGTGGAAATTTTGGCAGAGTCTTTGCTAGGATCAGAACATAGCAGGTATTCTATCGATAATTCCCGTCCCGAACTTGGCATAAATATGATGCTAGCGAAGATGCTGCAGGCTATTGTCATGGACATCATTATGATCCTGTTATTTGTAGGTGTAATGTATCAGGGTTCAGTGTGGAGAATGGAGGATGAAGGACACAGGATAAAAGTACTCCATTCCCTGGGAATGCCAAAGTTTCATATCAAAAAAATGTATAGGATGGAGTATATTTTAGAAGGGATTATTGCCGGTGGAATAGGATTATTCGTGGCCTTAGCAGTACAAATGATCTTACTCAAAGCTGAGTTTAAATATCCCTCCATATCCGCCATTATTGAAGTAGCAAAATCAGACTATCCCGCCAGTCCATATCTGGGATATATTTATGGATTTACATTACTGTTTTATTTCTTGGTGTATTTGCTAATGGGATTTCACCCAATGATGAAGGCACTTAAAGAGAATTCCAATGAATAATCATTAAAGCATATCCATAAGATATGAGGAGGAAAAGCTCTTTTTCTGGGAAAGTTAAGAACGTCTCAGTCTGTTTCATTGAAAATAAAAAAGCAAAAAAACAATTGACAAAAAATAGAATAAATCATATAATAAATAAAAATAGAATAAATTAAATTTAATGCGTGAAAGTAGTAAGGATCTGGTCAAAGATACAGCGAGTCGAAGATAGTGGAAGTTCGATGCTTTAGAAGATGCTGAATGGATTCACAAAAAGCAGGGTGAAGACTTAAGTAGCCTGAGCCGTAAGTTCTACGTTATAAGAACAGGATATCGAGAAAATTTCTCCGTATCTTTTAAAGTGAAGTATATTTTATACTTAATTTGGGTGGCAACGCGGAATATAACCTTTCGTCCCTAGGATTCTAGGGATGAGGGGTTTTTTTATTTATTTAAAATGCAAAGAGAGAAGAAAGGTGATAAAAATGCAAGAAAACAAAAAAAGGATTTTTAGTGGAATACAACCATCAGGCTACTTTACCTTAGGTAATTATTTAGGAGCTTTAAAGAATTGGACCATTCTACAAGAGGAATATGATTGTATTTTTTGTGTAGTAGATCTTCATGCCCTTACAGTAAGGCAAGAGCCAAAGGAGTTACGTCAGAGGACCTTTGATTCCTTTGTGCAGCTTTTAGCCTGTGGCATAGATCCGGAAAAAGCGTTAGTATTCGTACAATCTCAAGTATCGACCCATAGTGAGATGGCATGGCTTTTAAATTGCTATACTTATATGGGAGAATTAAATCGAATGACCCAATTTAAAGATAAATCGGCAAAACATCCTGAAAATATCAATGCTGGTCTTTATACCTATCCGAGCTTAATGGCAGCAGATATCTTACTGTATCAAGCAGATTTGGTACCCGTAGGAGATGATCAAAAACAGCATATAGAACTCTCTAGGGATATTGCTATCCGATTTAACAATTCTTATAGCCCTACCTTCCAAGTGCCAGAGGGATACTTTCCTAAGGTAGGCGCTAGAATTATGAGTTTACAAGAACCGAATAAAAAAATGTCCAAATCCGATGAAAATGTAAATGCCTATATTACTCTCTTGGATGACCCAGATACCATTATGAAAAAGGTAAAAAGAGCAGTAACCGATTCGGATAATCAAGTACGTTATGATATTCAAAATAAAGCAGGGGTAAGCAATCTTATGGATATCTATTCGAGCCTAACAGGAAAGAATAGGGTAGACATTGAAAGAGAGTTTGAAGGAAAGGGGTATGGAGATTTTAAAACAGCTGTGGGGCAGTCCATCATAGATTCTCTAAAACCCATTCAGGATAAATTTAATGAACTTTCAGAGAACAAAGACTATGTGCACCAGCTAATGAAACAAGGTGCCGAACAAGCAAGTAAAATTTCTCATAAAACATTAAGGAAAATGAAGAAAAAAATAGGGATTTACGAAGTGAAATAGGTAGAGGATAGATGGTTGGAAGTATGTGATATTAGGTATAGCAAAAGGGATTCATTATTCGTTTTGCGCAGACCGTACGCTAGTGAAAGGCAAGTAAAATGAATAATGAATCCCTGGAGCGATAAATCATCTGCCTATACCCGTGGTTTTTACTGAGTACTCAAATAAGATATCTATAAAAGGAGGTGAAGCCAAATGCAATGAACATCACACTGGTTAGGAAAAGACATAAGGAAACAGAAAAATTTTAATTTAATAGGAGGAGTTACAATGACAAGTAATATAAAAAAATTAACCTTTAGTGGCATTTTATTAGCAGTAGGCTTCATACTCCATCAAATAGCACCTGCAGGAGTAGGGGGAGTCACCTTTGATTTTATGTTGGCCATGGTATTTATCATCATGATGATCAATAAGGATTTTAAAACAGCTATGATTGCGGGTATAGCAGCGGGTGTTCTTACGGCTTTAACAACAAAGTTCCCTGGAGGACAGATCCCCAATATGATTGATAAACCAGTAACCGTATTGGTCGTTTATGGATTTTTGAAATGTGGAAGGAATATTCCTCAAATTTTAAGGATAGGACTTATTGGATTTATAGGGACATTGATTAGTGGAAGTGTTTTTCTGAGCACCGCCTCTATTTTGGTGGGTCTGCCTGCATCCTTTATTATCTTGTTTTATAGTGTAGTCATCCCAACGGCCATCGGAAATACAATAGTCAGTGTATTCCTCTATAAAATAGTGCTATCCTCTATACAAAAAGTAAATCCTTCTTTTATGGAGCAATTAGAAGGGTAGGATTTACACAAAACTTTCTCTTTTTCATTCTTTTTATCCCCTATATTGCATAAAAATAAAGGGAAAGAAAAGGGAGGAAGGAGAAATGGTTACAAAAAAAGCTCACTTCCAACAGGGGTTTTTATGGGGAAGTATACTATTATTATTACAAAATTTCCTTTTAAATTTAATGCAACTTCATACCTTAATCATCCTATATCTTCTTATTTTTTTCATACCCATTACATTTAAAAGGGCAAAAATATCCTTAGGCTTGTTATTGGGTTACCTGACAAGCCTGACTATTTTTATCCTATTGGTATATTTAGCCTATACGATAATGGTATTCATAAAATCTTTTTAAGTTATCCGAGACACATTGGATAACTTTTTTTATTAAACTCTTGATTAAAGCTAAATTGTGGTATTAGAAAGGCAGAAACTAGTGTATAATTAAAATGTATATACTTAATACATATTTTGAAATAGTCAAAAATGAATTTTCTACATTTTATTTATAGTTTTGATATAAATCTTGTATACAATTAAGTTTATATTGAGGATAAATAAAAAATTCACAAACTAATCATCAATGAATTTAGGGAAAAGGTGTGAAAAAGTAATGACCCAACTAATAGAATTTCTCAGTGAATTATTTTATAATATTAGAATATTAGATTTTATAGATATTGCTATTGTTGCCTTTGCATTTCATAAGATCATTGGACTTATCAAAGAGACCAGGGCAGAACAATTGATTAAGGGTATTATTTTTTTGTTATTAGCTACTCAATTAAGTGAATGGTTAGGACTATATACCATTAACTGGATATTAAAAAATACTATGACAATGGGGGTTATTGCCCTTTTAGTGGTCTTCCAACCGGAACTCAGAAGAGCATTGGAACACATTGGTCGAAGTAGATTTTTTTCAAAGGGATTGATAGAAAAGCAAAAAGCTGAACCCCACAAAGTCATTGATGAAATCATAAAAGCTGTACAAATGTTATCCAAAAATAAAACAGGCGCGCTTATTGTCATGGAAAGAGAAACCGGATTGGGAGATGTAATCGAAACAGGTATCAAAATGGATGCCATTGTTTCGGGAGAATTACTCTTAAATATCTTTATTCCTAATACACCTTTACATGATGGCGCCATGATTATACGAGAGGATCGCATAAAGGCTTCAGGCTGTTTTCTGCCCTTAACAGAAAACCCCAACTTAAGTAAGCAAGTGGGTACTCGCCATAGAGCTGGATTAGGGATTACCGAAAATTCCGATGCTGTAGTGGTTGTTGTTTCGGAAGAAACAGGAGTGATTTCCATGGCGGTAGAGGGAAAACTCTCTAGATATTTAGATATTCAGTCTTTGCGTCAGATACTCGTAAATATGCTTAGTGAAAAAGAACCAAAGCCACTACAATTCAACTTGTTTAAGTGGAGGAATAAAAATGATTAATATATTTAATAACAGTAAAACCATGTGGATCATATCTTTTTTAGCGGCAATAGTGCTTTGGACCTATGTAGTCAGTGAACAAAATCCTAAGATTTCTGATAATATAACCAAAATACCTGTAAAACTTATGAATGTAGAAACTTTAGAGGGAAAAGGTCTCGTGATTAGTGATCCCCAAGAGTATACCGTAGATATTAGAGTATATGGACGAAGAAATCAATTATACAAGATCCAGAGAAGTCAATTGGATATCCAGGCAGATTTATCCCAGTTGGATAGTAAGGGAACTCATCACGTTCCCATAACCGTAGCAGGATTGCCGGATGATGTAGAAATCAATAATAAAAATCCTGACTCCATAAAAATCACCTTAGATCAGATTGTACAACAGGAAAGAAATATAAAAGTAAATATAACAGGTAAACCAGCTGATGGAATGGCTTATCTATCCTATGTAGCTAATCCTAGTAAAGTCACCATTGAAGGCCCAGAGAAGCTACTCAATAATATTAGAGATGTGGTTGCCCTCATTGACATTACCAACAAAAATCAAGAAGTCACCCAAAGTCTACCCCTAAAGGCCCTAGATAGTGATGGTAGAGAGGTAAGTAATGTTACCATTAGCCCAAGTACAGTGGATGTGACAATACCCATTGGTCCTACAAAAACTGTTGATGTGAATTCTGAAATTATCGGCAACTTACCTAATGGATTTGTGATAACAAACGTAGAGAACACCCCAGCTAAAATTTTGATTGGAGCGACCACCCAACAATTAAAAGATATTGAGGCCATCGCAACAGAAAAGATTAATGTAAGTGGGTATAGTAGAAGCTTTGAGAAAAAAGTGAAATTACTTTTGCCCCAAGGCGTGGAAGTAATCAATGGAGAAGCAGCGATTATTGTAAAGATTACCATAGAGCCTATTATCAATAGGGAATTTGATATAGAGACTTTAAATGTCATTAATCTAAAGGAAGAACTTACCATACAGGAAGATTTAATGAACTTACCGATTAAATTAACCCTAAGGGGTCCCAAGACCCAAATAGAGAGTCTCAAAGATGGGGATGTTGTCATCAACCTGGATGCTAAAAACCTACAAGAGGGACAACATAATATAACCCTAAAGGCAGATGTACCAGAGGGAATTACCGTAGAAAGCATAGAGCCAGCTGTTGTTAAGGTGCATATTCAAGGACAAGCGGAATAATATAAAAAAGCAAAAGAGGGGAGATAAAGATGATAAAAAGCTTTGATGATATATTACAAACCGCCCAAGAAAGAGGGCCAAAGACTATAGCGGTAGCAGTGGCAGAGGATTATCATGTATTGGAAGCCGTTTGGGCTGCCAAACAAAAAGGAATAGCAGACGCATGTCTTGTGGGGGATCAAGAAAAAATTTGCAGCATAGCCCAAGAAATTGGTATGGATATTCAACAATTTGAAATAATTCATGAAGCTGAGACTATAGAAGCTGCCAAAAAAGCAGTACATAGGGTAGCCACAGGGAAGGCCCAAGTTTTAATGAAGGGACTATTGCAAACAGCTGACATCATGAAGGCAGTATTGGATAGAGAGGCAGGATTAAGAGGCAGTAGCATATTAAGTCATGTAGCTGTCTTTGAGGTAGATGGATTTGAACGATTGTTCTACGTCACTGACGCTGCAATGAATATAGCTCCTACTGTGGAGGATAAAGTAAAGATTCTAAAAAACTGTGTGGGATTAGCCAATGCATTAGATAATCAAGAGCCAAGGGTGGGAGTGGTCTGTGCAGTGGAAAAACTGAACAATAAAATGGAAGCCACACTGCATGCAGCTGAATTGGTAGAAAGAAATAAAAGAGGAGAAATCAAGGGATGTATCATAGGCGGTCCCTTTGCCTTGGATAATGCCATATCAGAAGAAGCCGCACGTATCAAAAAAATAACCCATCCTGTGGCTGGAAAAGCTGAAATATTATTAATTCCTGATATAGAAGCAGGAAATATATTATATAAATCCTTATCCTTTTTTGCTAAGGCAAGAAATGCAGGGATTATTGTAGGGGCTAGGGCACCTATTGTATTGACTTCCAGGGCAGATAGCAAAGAGTCAAAATTAAATTCCATAGCCTTAGGAGTACTTCTGGCTTGCAATCAATCCGAGGCTGAAAGATTATAAAATCCTAAATAGGCATAGAATAGGGGTGCTTGGTGAAGTACCCCTATTCTATGCCTATTTAGGATAAATCTTTAGATGGTGGACTATCCAGGAGATGAGGTTAAAAAGCATATACCAGTTATTGTTCATGATTAAACATTGATTGACAGAAAAGGATATGATAATATTAAATAGGCAAAAAAGTTAGTAAATGGAAAGGGGTAAAAAAATGGGAAGACTTTTTGGAACCGATGGTGTTCGAGGTGTTGCCAATAAAGAATTAACTGCACCTTTAGCCTATCAACTAGGACAAGCAGGTGCTCATGTGTTAAAAAACGGAAATAAAGCTCCTAAAATAGTGGTGGGTAGTGACACAAGAATTTCTGGTGATATGTTAGAGACTGCCCTAATTTCTGGTATTTGTTCTGTAGGAGGAGAAGCCCTTTGTGTGGGAGTAGTTCCTACGCCAGTAGTAGCATTTTTGACAAGATATTTTAAGGCTGATGCTGGAGTTGTTATTTCAGCTTCCCATAATCCAGTAGAATTTAATGGCATTAAATTCTTTAATTATGAAGGTTATAAACTTCCAGATGAAATAGAGGATAGAATAGAGAAAATTATATTAGACCGCTCCGAAGAAATATTACAGCCCATAGGAAATGAAATTGGGAAAAAGACAACCATAGAAAATGCAGATGACTTATATATAGAATTTTTGAAGAAAACCATAGATGTAGATTTTAAAGGATTTAAAATTGCTTTAGACTGTGCCAATGGTGCAGCCTATAGAGTAGCCCCTAGAATCTTTGAAGAATTGGGAGCACAGGTAGAGGCAATTCATTATCATCCTGATGGTACCAATATCAATCGAAAATGTGGTTCTACCCATCCTGAAGACTTACAAAAATTAGTAGTAGAAAAACAATGTGATCTAGGGTTAGCCTTTGATGGAGATGCAGATCGCCTAATTGCTGTAGATCATAAGGGAGAAATTGTAGATGGGGATAAGATTCTAGTTATTTGTGGTCTAGATTTAAAGGATAAAGACAAATTGAAGGATAATACCCTTGTAGTCACCGTAATGAGTAATTTAGGATTGGATAAGGCACTACAAGAAAATGATTGTAAATTTATCAAAACTAGTGTAGGAGACCGTTATGTATTAGAAGCTATGCTTAAGGATGGATATTCTCTAGGAGGAGAACAATCTGGTCATGTAATCTTCTTAGATCATAATACTACTGGGGATGGTTTACTAACCGCACTACAATTAACCATGGTGCTAAAGCATAAAAACAAATCCCTAAGAGAATTAGCTAGTGTAATGAAGGTATATCCACAGGTCTTGGTAAATGCCAAAGTAAGCAATAGCAAGAAATATGATTACATGAATGATTCAGTTATTCAAGAGGAAATTAAGAAAGTAGAAGATCATTTCCATGGCAAAGGAAGAGTTCTTATCCGTCCATCGGGTACAGAACCCCTAGTCAGGGTAATGATAGAGGGCGAAAAACAAGAAGAATTAGATCAAATCGCAAAGGATTTGGCTAGTTTAATAGAAGAAAGATTGCAATAACCGTAAAGGCAGGGGATTCCCTGCCCTTACAAACTTTGAAAGGGGTGATGCCTATAGAGAAGAACAATAAGAAGGGATTGCAACATTTAATTAAAGCGCCAGAACTTAAATTCAGAACGGACTAGGGAATTTAAGTTGACGAGGACGGGGTTAATCGAAAATTCGGCGGATGCCCTGGGGTGTACCACCATCCAAAACCATCCAACAAACCCTTTAAGTGATTAAAGGAACAAAAGGATGTAGTGGCAAAATAAAATAGTAGGAAGGGTAGTCAATTCATCTAAAGTACTACCTTGGTTTTTTATTACCAAAAATGTAAACAATAAAAGGCAAACAAATCTTGAACTATTTTCTATGAATATGTTAAAAAAATAACCATATTTTTGAAATAGTATTTTGAAAGGAGTCATCCTATGTGTGGAATAGTTGGATATATAGGAAATAAGAAAGCAACAGAAGTACTAATTAATGGATTAGAAAAATTAGAATATAGAGGATATGATTCTGCAGGGATTGCTATATACAACCAAGGGAAAGTGGAGATAAAGAAATTCAAAGGTCGTTTAGCTGTACTAGAAGAGCATGTACAGGAAAACCCAGTGGAAGGGACGTTAGGCATAGGGCATACCCGTTGGGCAACCCATGGAGCGCCCTCAGACATCAACTCCCATCCCCATAGCAACACTTCTGGAGATATCGTAGTGGTACACAATGGGATTATTGAAAATTATATGGAACTGAAAGAAGAGTTAGAAGAAAAGGGATATCAATTTCGCTCAGAAACCGATACAGAAGTCATTGCTCATTTATTAGATCACTTATATACAGGTGATATTGTGGAAACGGTAAGAGAAGTTCTTACAAGATTAAATGGCTCCTATGCATTGGGCGTGATATCCACCAAAGAACCACATAAATTAATAGGGGTAAGAAAGGACAGCCCATTGATTGTAGGATTAGGAGAAGGTGAAAACTTCATTGCCTCTGACGTTCCTGCTATTTTAAAGCATACAAGAAAGGTATACTTTTTAGAGGATAATGAACTAGCCATTTTGGAAAGAGATAAAGTTACAATTTTAGACAAAAAAGGCAATTCAGTAAAAAAAGAAAGCTTCACTGTAAATTGGGATGTGTCAGCAGCTGAAAAAGGCGGATATCGACACTTTATGATAAAAGAAATTCATGAACAACCTAAGGGACTTAGAGATACAATGACATCAAGACTTATGGAAGAAAAAGACCAAGTTATATTAGATAAAATAAAACTAGATAAAAAAACCCTAGAAAACATTAACCGAATAGTCATTGTGGCTTGTGGTACAGCCTATCACGCAGGTTTAGTCGGAAAGTATGTTATAGAAAGATTTGCAAGAATTCCAGTGGAAACAGAAGTAGCTTCAGAGTTTAGATACAAAAATCCCATTATAGATCAGCACTCTTTAGTTATTGTGATAAGTCAATCCGGAGAAACAGCAGATACCTTAGCAGCCCTGCGTTTGGCAAAGAAAAAAGGGGCAAGGATTATGGCAATAACGAATGTGGTAGGAAGTAGTGTGGCTAGAGAAGCCGATGATCTCCTATACACTTGGGCAGGACCAGAAATTGCAGTAGCCTCTACTAAGGCCTACAGCACCCAACTCATATGTATGTATATGATAGCCCTACACATAGCCCTACAATTGGACAAAATAACAGTAGAGTTTTTCAAAAAAGTCAAAGATGCCCTAAGAAAAACTCCACAAATGGTGGAGGAAATATTAGACAACACCCATGACATTCAGCGATTTGCAGATCATCATTTCAATGTTCAAAACACCTTCTTTTTAGGCAGAGGATTGGATTACTATACGGCCTTAGAAGGATCTTTGAAACTAAAAGAAATATCCTATATTCATTCAGAGGCTTACCCAGCAGGGGAGCTAAAACATGGTACAATTGCTTTAATAGAAGAAGGCACGTTAGTAGTGGCCCTTGCCACCCAAAGAGAATTATATGAAAAACTTCTAAGCAATATTAAAGAAGTAAAAGCTAGAGGAGCCCATGTGCTTGCTATAGCCCAAGGGGATAAAAAAGATATTGAAAAAGTTGCCGATGAAGTATTCTACATCCCCGAAGCAATAGATGAAATATCGCCAATAACCACAGTGATTATTCTACAATTAATGGCATACTATATATCGGTAGCTCGAGGTTGTGACGTAGACAAACCAAGAAATCTAGCAAAATCTGTAACTGTAGAATAAAAAAGAATATTTCCTGGGTAATAATGTCGAATGGGAATAAAACATTTCCGACAAAAAAACTCGATAAGAAAAGTAGGGGAAAAGGAAAATCTTCCCCTACTTTTTTGTCTTTTTCCAACTACTCCTTGTGATGACAAGTTCACCTAAAAATATGGGGAATTCTAGTGTTTTACATGTATTTAAAAGACGCTTACCATATACTGTAAAGATTCTACATATATCATACTACAACTTATTACATTAAGTACCTCTCAGTATTTTTAAATAATGATATTGGAACCATCTGTACTAAATTTAGTGTGGAATAGATAAAGAAATTAAGGTTATATGGTTTCTACTATAAATTTTCTATCAATTGATTTGCTATATTTGTAATAAAACAACAAAGATAGGAACAAGTAGTTTATACCTAATCCAATATAAACACCTGAAAAATTCATTTTAAAAATAAATACTAACCATACAATACTTGCCATGCTAACAAGGTTTATAACTAAACTTACGACAAATACCCATTTTTCATCATTAATGCCTTGCAAGCTATATTTATATATCGAATGTGCTAAGTTAAAAGCTTGAATAGAAATTGCTAGAATGAGATAAGTGGAAGAAAAATCTATGACAGAAATATCATTTGTCATGAAACCTAGAATTGTCCTTTTAAATAAGATAATTATAACTGAACTAATTATATAAAATAGAACAGACATCATTAAGCATAATTCTGGAATTTTCTTCATTTTATTTTTAGATTTACTTACTGAGAACTGACTAACAAGATTTAATGATGCTGAGGAATAGGCATACATTGGCATCAGCAATATATTAATAATATTAAATAATAATGTATATGAAGCTACTTCTAAAACTCCGATTCTAGAAACAATAGCTACTATACCAATACTAAACAGAGTACCTTCTAAAAATTCTTGTCCCATTAGTGGAATAGTTTTTCTTACCAACTGTTTTATATAATTCTTACAGTCTTTCACTTCGATTTTTAATATGTTTCTATTTTTTATTGCGAGAATATACACGACGATATTTATAAATAAGGCAACTACTGAACCTATAGCAGCACCAGTTACCCCCATTTTGCTTATTCCAAATTTTCCAAATATAAGAATATAGTCTATGATTAGATTACTTATATTGGCAATTAAACTCCCATAAAAAATCCATTTTGTCATTTTTAGTATTTTAAATAATGAAGAAAACACAAAAATAATTAAGTTTAATCCAACAGATAAACCAAATATATTTAGATATTTTACTGCTTCATCAAGTATCTCACCTTCTAAGCAAAAAACAATTTTCAGCATAGGAATTTTAAAAATTAGAATGAAAGTATAGAATAGTAGTCCTAATAATAAACTTAAAACCAAAGTTATTCTAAATTTATTATATAGATCTTCATTGTCATTTAATCCCATACTTTGAGACCCTAAAATATTAAAAGATACAGCAATCATTCCAACTATGCCACTTATACTATAAAGAGTAGTAACAATTACACCTACTGCTCCATAAGCGAAAATAGAAATTCTACCAACCATCGCTTGATCAAGCATTCCAATTAGAAGTCCTGTAAGAGAATTCAATATTAAAGGTAATGCTATAATATTAATAGTATTAATGTTATTATTATTAACCATCTTTTTTAAGTTAAAAATCATTTGCTATCACTCCTATTGGAACCCCTAAATGGAGAAACTATTTTAAACTTAATTTTTATCTTATGGCACGCAAGCATTTCGGATAATTTAAAAAATACTAGATACCCCTGTTCCTTACTAACTAAGGAAATTCTATGTACATTTAACCTGTCTAAATTGCTAAACAATCTCCCAAAGTCTGCTACATTCAATTCATTTTTACATGCAGCCTGTGGTCCTAATGCTGCATAACAATAATCGCACTTTAAATTGCACCTATTGGTGATACTTATATCAACTAACGCTGGTGCTGAAAAAATTTTCTCATGTCATCTACTCCTTAGATCATTATACCTTTCCGTACCTTTTTATCCAATACAATTTTACTCTCTTTGTCTAGCAGTGGATGATCAGCTGTTAAATACGTCATTTTTAAATTTTGAATCTCAGTAATTTTAGCATTATCTTTAAGTCTACTGACAAAATGAATGCTTTTATAGGTAAAGAAAAATATGCTATAGAATAGAAGTAAAAATACTTCTTCCATGATTAATGCAAAAAGGAAAAAAAGTTTCCCATTAAACCCCTATATTTCTGTTGATTTAAATCATGATGGAAAATAAAATTATGCTGAATGACATCTACGCTATAAAGACAGGACTTTAAATACAATAGAATGCTATAAAAATCTATTAATAACTGTCACATAATATTAATTATGGCGGCAGTTATTTCTATTTTATGGTAAGATTATGTTATTAAGTGGAATATAAATATAGAATTATTAAAAAGTCAATATACCATAATAAATAGGTCAAGAGAGTAGGTGTATAAGATGATAGAAGGTTTTCTACCAATAATTGATAATAATAGTGAAATATTAATTTTAGGAACTATGCCAGGGGGAGAGTCACTTAAAAAGCAAGAGTATTATGCTTATGGCCGAAATCAATTTTGGAAGATAATTTTTTCCCTATTAAAAGGACAAGCCACTGATGATTATGAAGAAAAGAAAAAAATTCTATTAGAGAGCCACATTGGTGTTTGGGATGTTCTTAAAAGTTGCGATAGAAAAGGAAGCCTTGATGTAAATATAAAAAATCCACAATCAAATAACTTTAAACTTTTATTTGAGCAATATCCTAAGATAAAACAGATATATTTCAATGGTAAAACAGCAGAAAAGTTATATAGAAAATTAGTTGCCAGAGATACTGAGGAATATAATATAGAGCTAATAGGCTTACCATCAACGAGTCCAGCAAATGCAATTAGTTTTGAGAAAAAGTTGGAAGCGTGGAAAAAAATAATAAATTAAAGATCGTGGATTATATGGTCAAGCATCTAGTAGGGATGTACACCATTTATAAGGTATACTATGCATGTGGTTTCTAGATATTTGTGGAAAAACGCGAAGTAAGGGGGAAGACATGCCTTGAGAAAAAGGCTACTTATCATTTTTGTAGTTATAATAACATTTTTAGCTTACGGAATATACTGGGCATTTTTTGATATAAATAGATTAGAAAAAGGTGAATTAATATCTCAGGTACATTCACCTGATGAGACATATACAATTAAAGCCTATCTTATAAATGGTGGAGCGACTACTTCATATGCAATACGAGGTGAATTAAACTTTAATAAATATAGAAAAAAGCCTAAAAATATTTATTGGAGTTATAGGGAAGAGAATGCAGTAATTGTATGGGTTGATGATGACACAGTTATAATAAATGGAATTCAACTAAATGTACCAAATGAAAAATTTGACTTTAGAAGGAAAAAGTGATTTTATTACGGTACATAATTTACGAACGTGAAACATAAGAATTTGAAACCTTATTTACCTTCAAATGAAAAATTCCTCCCCGCTAAATTCCAAAGAGTAGATCTTCCCCAAGGAGAAGGCAAGAAACCCTTAAAGGCAAACCTATTGGCTAAGATATAAAAAGATAAATTATGAAATTATAAATAAAAAAGGAGTTGTTTATTGTGAAATGGCTTGAAGCAAGAAATATTTACCCAGATAAGTGGTTATTATTTGAAGCCATTGAAGCATATTCCAGAGAAGGAAAAAGAATCATTGAAGAACTATCGGTTATTAATGTATTTGAAGATGGACGAGAGGCTCTAAAAGAGTATGCCGAAAAACATAAAAAGGATAAAAGTAGAGAAATGTATGTCTATTATACTAAAAATAAGGAATTAACGATTCAAGAAAGAAATTGGATTGGAGTTAGAAATCATGGTTAAATTAGATCTTAAATATGAGCTTCCATTTTGCAAAGTAAACCTTAGTTTATAGAGGGAAAAGTATTTTTTTAGATAAGGTTCTGTTAGATACAGGGTCAGGAGGTACTGTTTTTAAAATGGATAAAAGGTTAGATGCAACGATTTAATGGTGCCGCGACCAAGTATTTAAACAATTACCTTACTTGGTTTCAGGTCTTGGAAAGTATTCATCACCAAAGAAATGAAGTAACAATGAATGACTTGATTATTAAAGGGAATCTAGTACAGAATTCAGAAACTTATGATACACTTAGGTTGACTAAATTTGCTGTATAAACACTGTTGCTTATTCAACTAACGTGGTAGGATTGTTTAAGAGCTAACATTAAAAATACTAAGAAAGACAGGTTTTGTTGGAAATGAAAAAAGTAATAAAGGTGATTTTTGGTATTAGTTTCATATTTTATTTATTAGCACTGGTAATGCTGTTGTTTGTAGGTGTTATGTTTGTGGGAATTAGAGGTCATATATGGACAGACTTATCGTTAATAGAATATATAAGGAGTTCTTCAAATTTCGTTCCATTTAAAACTATAAGTACATATATAACGGCAATGTTTGACGGAAGTTTAAATGTAGCTATACCTATAAAGAATCTCCTTGGTAACTTAATAATGTTTTTACCAATGGGAATTTACCTACCTTACTATGTAAAAAAGATAAACAAGATTGGTGGATTTATTCTCTTGATGATTATAATGTTATTAGCTATTGAAGTAACACAATTAGTTACAAGAAGAGGAAGTTTTGATATTGATGATTTTATACTAAATATGGCAGGTGCTTTGATAGGTTTTGGTATTTGGAAAACAAAAATAGTTCAGAGGTTACTTAAATAGCTGTTTCCGACTTTTCAACTAAAGGTGCTTTAGTGGAATAAAACATTATTACTAAATAGAACTTTTAGAAAAATGGAAGTTCTAATTTTTCACCTTATATCAACAATAAACTTTAACATAGCCTAATAAAAAGATAAAATCAATAGCTACTATAGAGACAAGAACTATAGTGAATTGTTAAAGGGCATATTCACCTCAAATCATAGGCTAGTAAGTATTGATAATCAAGAAGATATGATATCTATTCTAGATAAGGGGGATTAAAATGGAAGATGGAAACCTTTTGGAAAAGATTATTTTGATGAATTACTGAAAAGAATCCGCGAGATTAGAGCACCCGAAAGAAGGTTTTACCAAAAAATTACTGGAGTTTATGCCCAGTGAAAGAAATTATGAAACCCATAACGCATTAGAAGAAAAAGGGGATGAATTTATGTTAGGTTATTATAGTAAACTTTCTTCAGAAGTTTATGATATGGACAAATATATTGGTCTTTCATTTGGAGATGTAGAATTTTATAGTGATAGATTAGCATCTTGTAAGGGAAATATTCTTGAACCAGGAGTTGGAACAGGTCGTATCCTCATTCCACTTTTAGAAAAAGGCTTGAAAGTTGATGGTTTTGATGTTTCGGCAGAAATGCTGGAAATATGTCGTAATAACTGTGAAAAAAGGGGATTAAATCCAAAATTATTTGAAGGAAAAATGGAGACATTTTCCTTAGGAATAAACTATGAAGCTATTATTGTGCCAACTGGGACATTTCTATTGTTGCATAGAAGAGAAGATTCCATTAAAGCTTTAAAAAATTTCTATAACCATCTCTCTAATGGAGGCAGACTAATTTTAGATATATTTTTGCAAACGGATTTGTCCATTGGGGAAGGATCAACAAGAACTTGGGAAACTAAGAATGGTGATATTATTACATTAGAAAGTAAAATCGTTGAAGTGGACTATATCAATCAGTACACAATATCTCACAATCGCTATGAAAAATGGAGAAATGGCATCCTCATACAAACAGAATTAGAACGATTTCCACTTCGTTGGTATGGAATTGAGGAGTTTAAAATGATTCTTAAACAAATCGGGTTTGAAGATATAGTTATATCAGCGGATTATGAATACGGACAATACCCAACTAAATCAGATCAAGTAATTACATTTGAAGCTGTTGTTAATAAGTAAGAGTTTTCATTATTTTTTCAAGGGAGAGCATAATACAATTTTTAAGGGCCTTACAACAATTCAAATTGTAGTAAGGCTTTTATTTTTATGGAAATTAAAAAGCTTTATTACTTCTTCATAATTGTTTCTCTCTATTCATACTTCTTGAATCTTTCTTCTTTAAGGGTTCAGGGGATACTCTCTTCCTTTTCTGTTGGTTTCCTTACACCATTTGTAAGTGTTTATCGTCTTTTATAGTTGTTATAATGTGGATAGCTGAATTCTATAATATTTTCGGGAAATAAATAATAAAAAGGAGCGTTATATAATGTTCAGACAAGAAAAATTATTAGAAGTCCACAATTTACAAAAAAACTATGGCAAGAAAAACAATATAACAAAAGCTTTAAAAGGTGTTAGCTTTGATATTTTCCCAGGAGAATTCTTGGGAATAATGGGACCAAGTGGTTCGGGTAAGACTACATTATTAAATTGCATCGCAACCATTATAAAGCCAACATCTGGGCGTGTGCTTTTAAATGGGAAAAATATTAGTGCTTTTGATAGCAAGGATTTAGCGGACTATCGGGGGAGTCGAATTGGATATTTGTTTCAAGACTTTGCATTGCTGGATAATTTAACTGGCCAAGAAAATATACTATTACCCCTATCTATTCATGGGATGGATTTTGCAAAAGCACGGACTAAGTTAGATGAATTAGCAGGTTTTTTAGAAATCGCGGATATTCTTAATAAATTTCCAGCTCAAATGTCTGGCGGACAAAAACAGCGGGTAGCCGCTGCCCGTAGTTTAATCTCTGAGCCCGATATTGTTTTGGCAGATGAACCGACAGGCGCATTAGACACACGTTCTGCAAGAATTTTAATGAATAAGTTGACAGCGATTAATCATGAAAGGGGAAGAACCATTCTGATGGTAAGCCATGATCCCAATGCTACCAGTTTTTGTTCTAGAATTCTTTTTATACAAGATGGTGTTATATTTCATGAATTACGTCGCCAACAGGATGAGTCCCGTCAAAAATTCTATGAGAGGATAATGCAATTGATGGCTCAGCTTGGAGGAGGTAGTGCGAATGTTCTCTAGTCTAATCTATCGTAATGCCAAACGCAGTCGTAAGGAGAATTTAATCTATTTTGCAACCCTTGTAACCGCAATAGCATCCTTTTATATCATTCTTTCACTTGGTCGGCAAGACATTATATTATTCTTAAAGGAGTTTGAAAGTGATGCTATTGACAAACTTTTAGCTCAAATGCCCATTGTATATCTATTTGCTTTATTTCTATTGTTTTTTTTAGTTTTGTTTGCTAATGGATATCAATTAAATCGAAGGAGTAAAGAGTTTGGACTGTATCTCATGCTGGGAATGAGCAAAAAACGTCTTGTTCTGCAACTCTTGGCAGAGGGGTTGATTACTTCTATCTTTGCCCTCATTGGAGGTGTCTTAATAGGAGGATTTTTGGCTGAAATCATCAGCCTAACAGTTTCTAAATTGGTGGGGCAGGGCATCATTGGGCATCAAATGAGTTTGTCCATCAGTGCGATTTTCTTTACCATCATTGGTTTTTTATTTATCCAGTTTATTGCATTATTCATGCTTGGGGGGAGATTATTTAATCAAGAGGTCCATCAATTACTTTATGAGCAAATGGATAAGAAACAAGATATGGGAAATTTTAAAGGCAATATACTGAATCTATTTGTAGGTTCTGCTTTACTAGGTGTTGCCTATTGGATTGTTTTATATCATTTTATGGATTTTGGTGGAATGCTTTTGTTTGGGGCATTGGCTCTGGGAAGTTTAGGAACCATCTTCTTTATGAGGGGATTTGGAAAATTACTGGGCCTACTCACAAGTTTGTCTAAGCGTAAAGCTACCAAAGGGCTACACACCTTCACATTAAGGCAGTTTCAAGAGAATGTAGCCAATAAATCTACTTCTGTTGCGATAACATCCATTCTCATCACCTTGTCTATCATTTTGCTGGCAGATGGTGCTTCAACTTTTATGAGTTTGGAAAGTGCGACTACAAGGAGTTCCTCCTTATATGATTTTACAGTTAATGGGGAGGATCAAAAGGTTGAGCAATTTCTTACTTCAGAAAAAATGGTCTCCTATGTAGAAGACTTAAACCTTTTGGAAATTGGAAATATGAAAGTTCGGGATGAACGAGGGGAAGACGATTTTCCTTTATCCTTGGTAGACTGGTCTGAATTAAGAGAGCAAATTATTATGGCTTTGCCAAGCAACTTTAAAAAGCAAGTTTTATCTGGCGAACTGCAAAACTATTCCATCAGTTCAGAAAACCCTGAAGCAGTTAATTTGTTTGGGGTACTAGAGATTGATGCAGCCATAGCACCTTACGTCATTCCTGAATCATCTTATGATGGACTTTTAGAAGCCATAGGAGAAAAACCGTTGAACCTACATTCCGATGAAATTGCTTTATACTTTAATCCGAATTTTGTGCCTATGGATAATCTGGAAAGTATGCCTGTGCTAGATGGTATTCTTGAAAAGGCGGCACAAAAGGGTCAAAGTTTAATGAGCATTAATGATCAACCCATATATATACGCTCATCAACTCCAATGAGAGGATTGGTAGCAGACCGTTCACTAGAAATTCATTCAGCATTTATCCTTCCGGATTCAATGTTTGAACAACTAGTAAATAGGGAAACCTATGCATCCTATTGGAATTTTCGCATTCCCCAAAAATTGCAAGAGCAACAAGGTTTAATGGTTCCCATGATGGAGGCTAGGGATTTATTAACCTCTTCAGGTTTCCAGTTTGAAAGTTATTTACAAAACTTTGGACGACAACTTTTCTATGTTGTTGCTGGAAGTTATACCTTACTCTATATAGGATTCTTATTCTTGATCATTGCCTGTACAGTATTAGCTTTACAATTTTTGACGCAGATGAAGCAGACCGGTGAGCGTTATATAACACTTTCCATGTTGGGGGCAAAACGTAATCAAATGAAAAAATCCATGCATAGACAGGTGCTCTTGACCTTTTTATTGCCTATGTCTCTGGCATGCGTCAGTGGAGCTGTTGGCATAAGGGGGATGATTTCTTTTGTTATGATTCACATCGAAGAAAATGCATTATTGTATCCTATTGCCCTTGCCTTTGTTGGGATCATTATTTTGATTTTTGTGATTTATGGAGTAGCAGTTGCCCGTTCAGCGGATCATGAGATCGATAAACTCCGTTGGAAACCAAATATAGATTAAGGAAGGGGTATATTTTACATGGAAAGAGGTGGCGAAGTGATTAGGATTACAATTGTTGAAGATGATTCATTGATGAGAGAAGAGTTAGTGGATATATTGCAGAAGGCAGGGTTTGAAGTGGCGGCAATTACAGATTTTCATAATATCGTTCCTCAAATAGTCACTTTGGCACCAGATTTAGTTTTGTTAGACATCAATTTACCAGAACAATCAGGCTTTGAAATTTGCAAAAGTCTAAAATCCCAAGGAATTGGTCCAATATTGATTCTTACATCTAGAGATAAGCTGCAGGATGAATTACATGGACTCCATTTGGGTGCAGATGATTATCTCACCAAACCATGTAATCGAGATAGATTATTAGCACGTATTCAAAACCTGCTAAGAAGATTTGAAGGGCAACCAGAGCTAGTAGATGGTGGCAGTTTTTTATTAGACCCAAATACCTTTACCTTATATAAGGGATCCCAATCCTTGTTGTTATCAGCTAATGAGGGAAGAATTTTATTGGCTTTAGTGCAGCGTAGACCTGAGATTGTATCCAAGTCGACATTGAGTGAACTTTTATGGGGAACAGACCAATATATAGATGAAAATGCACTTCAAGTCAATCTGACTCGTTTACGAAAAACATTGTCTCAATTAAACTTGGACAATCAAATTGAGACAATTAGGGGTCAGGGATACCGACTTAGGGGGCAGAGAAAAACATGAAATGGATAAAGCGAATCTATGACTGTTTTGATGCTTATAAATTATGGTTCATCATTTTGATTGTTACGGATATTCTGTTTAGCTTTCTCGCTTGGTTAGCCTATCCGGATACATTTATGGTTTTAGTAGGATTAATGATTGTGTTTACTCTGGCAATGATAGTCTTGTCTTTATTCATTATGGTTAGAAAGCAAGAAGGAATAGAAGATGCCCTTCAGGATTTTCTGTTAGAACCCAATGAAACCAAGGAAGAAATATTGTGTAGGCTATCTCCTAAGACAGATCGGTCGCATATTCGTAGAATAGGCAGTGTCATAAGATCCTATCAGTCCAAACTTAATGATCAAGTCATTGAGCTCGCCGATTATGAAAATTATATAGAAGGATGGGTTCATGAAATGAAAAAGCCTTTGTCATTGATGACATTGGTATTAGATAACCGCAGTGACGAAATGTCTCCCCTTGTCAGGCAGCGTATGTTTCATGTCAAAGATCAAATGCTTGGAGATGTAGAGCGAATTTTGTATTTTGCAAGACTTGGGGCTGTTCATAAAGATTATATTTTTGAGCCAATAAGCCTATTAGCATTTTGTAAAGAGACAATGGAGAAGCATAAAACCTTATTGGATGAAGCGGCTTTTCATATACAGTTTATAGGGGAGGAAATGAAGATTTTATCTGACCCCAAGGGATTGGCTTTTATAGTAGAACAAATCATCGCCAATACTACAAAATACGTTGAAGGGAATCAGGATGATGCAATTCTAAAATTTGAAACGGTTTATGATGAAGGGCGTGATCAAATCATTTTGCACATTAGTGATAATGGACCTGGGGTATCTCAAGAGGATTTACCATTTATTTTTGATAAGGGATTTACAGGAAGGAAAGGTAGTTATACAAGACAAGCAACGGGTATGGGACTCTTTTTAGTGAGGAAAATGGCTTATGATTTAGCCATTCAAGTGGATGCAAAATCACAACTTGGTTCAGGTTTGACCATATCCTTAATGTTTCCAAATGTGAAACATTAAGTTATGATACTCTATTTAAGTTTGCTTTCTTCTCAAGGATCACGTCATTTTAGTTCGATTATGATGCGTTGCAAGTAATAAGATATCTTTGTTATGAATGAGGATAGGATTGCTGGTAAAGAGAGTATAAAAAGTTCATTTCGATAAAAAAGATTGATAAGAAAAATACAGAGAAAAGTAGGAGAAAATGCAAAGAATCTCCTGCTTTTCTTTTTCTTTTCAGGAAAGGATCAGAAGAAAACACCTATTATCCTCAATCAATATAATGTTTATGATGAATAGAGTGAAATAGACATTTAAAGTGTAATCAATTACAAATATTGTAATGGAAAAATTAGACAAAATATGATAATATATTACTTATATCTACGGAAGGTGGAAGATTTAATGGATGGT
This sequence comes from Irregularibacter muris, assembly GCF_024622505.1. Taxonomy (NCBI): domain Bacteria; kingdom Bacillati; phylum Bacillota; class Clostridia; order Eubacteriales; family Eubacteriaceae; genus Irregularibacter; species Irregularibacter muris. Next base: position 138,606 of record NZ_JANKAS010000004.1, on the reverse strand, counting down.
AAAACCGAAGGAACAAAAAAAGCTGAAATAAATATGCGCCTTTCAGAATTTGAAATGCCTCCAATGCAAGATGCATTGATCGTAGGGAAAAAAGCGCCGATAGGTCCAGAGGCCGCAAGAAGAATGGTAGATATACTTTCACCGGAACAATATGAAATAATTAAAGTTCAACATAAATATATTGAGGCTATTGTTGTAAGAAAAGCTCTATTGAATATGTTATCAAAGGATAAACTTATTCCAATAATTATCGAGGAAGGAGAAGGAATTGCTAACGAATCAATGGTAATAAAAGCACAAGTAAATATAACTCTTAATGTTAGCAAATCCATTGAATTATGATAATGAGGGTTTCAAATATAATGGAAAAAAAATTTATGAAAGTTAATATATTAAATGGAGTTAGAAGAATTCAAGAAATTTTTCAAGAGGATAATATTGAATGCTTTATTGCCTATGCAAAAAAGACACTCACTGGCATTCTTACAAAAAAAGAATTAATAGGCGCACATCCAAATAGAATAATTGCCGACGTTATGTCGGATAAATATATATGCGTTGATTGTAATATATACATATGGGAAATTAAAGAGATATTTAGTAGAAATAGGGATATTCAGGTTTTACTTGTAGAAAAAGAAGAGGAGATTATAGGCTATGTCACAAGGACAATCTTAAATGTTGAACTAGGTCAATACATTGATTCCCTTACTGATTTATATAAAAGCGATTATATGTTTTACAATATCTATAATCTAATAAGACAGGACAAAAATGCTACAATAATTTTTATAGATTTGAATAACTTTGGTTACATAAATAAAACCTATGGACATATCGCCGGGGATAGAATACTCAAAAGTATATCAGATATATTAAAAAGTAATCTTGGGTCAAACTGTTATTTATGCAGATATGGTGGAGATGAATTTGCTATAGTAGCTCCTTATAGTATAAAAGAGAGTAAACCATTTGCTGAAAAGGTTACAAAGGCTATCAAGGCATATCCTTTTTTAGAGAACATACCCGTTTCAGTATCCATAGGCATTACTGGATGGAAGAGACAAGAGAACAAAGGACAAAATATATCAGAAACATTGATCAATAAATTGGTGAATCGTGCAAGTTTAGCATCTACAAAGGCAAAAAAAGATGGTAACAACCCCATTATTATTGAATATGTGGATATAAATGAAATTGCATAGACAGAAAAATTTCAATATTTAAGGAGAACCATAGCTTTTATGGTTCTCCTTAAATTTTAGCTCTAGCTTTTTTGCCAGCTTTATAATCATCTTGAAAATAAATAAAGGATTTGTGGTCCATTTTCTCTATATACAATTATATATACTTAATCTTTATTGCTTTATTATCCTTAGGTTCTAAATTTAACAATAGAACTGAGATAAATATAAGGAATATCCCTATTCCCTTGCTGTTTAATAGTTTCTCACCATAAAGAAAGAAACTAAGAAGTGTGGCAACAGCAGGTTCAATAGTGGCCATAATAGCAGCCTTACTGTTTTCAATATTAGATAATCCTTTAGTATATAAAATAAATGGAAAGACACAACAAAGTACACCTATGCCAAGGGTGCTAGTTACAGCTTGTGTATTCACTAACATAGGCAGGGATTTTATTAAACCACTAATCGGTAAGGAGCCTATCATAGCAAAGACAAAAGTATATTCAGAAATAGTTATAGAGTGATATCCTTTTTCAATAGCATATCTTCCAAAAATGCTGTATAGAGCATACCCAATTCCTGAGCCTATACCGACTAATATTCCTATGGCTGAAAAGTTATTGGCACTAGAATGGAAGATATTTGCAACAAAAATACAGCCTATAAATGTCATAATAAGTGCAATAATCTTTTGAAGATTTATTTTTTCCTTAAATAAAATAGTGGAAAAAAGCATGACGAAGATAGGGGAAGTATACATTAAAACGGCTGCGACAGCTAAACTTGTCAATTCTATTGCTGTAAAATAGCACCAGTTAAAAAATACAAGACTGATTATGCCTGTACCTACAAAACACCAACAGTCCTTTAACTTTATTTTTAACAAGGATGGATCCTTGATAAGAATATAAAGTGTAAGGGCTATGGCAGCACTAGTGACACGAATAGCAACTACTTGCATCTGAGAAAAACCTAGCCCACTGAGAATTTTAAAAAACACCCCTATTCCACCCCATAGTGTAGCAGCAAAAATAACATATAAATAAGATGTTTTCTTCATAAAAAACCAACTCCTTTCAATCAATAGCCGTATTTATAATTATATAGTCTATGATTGCAATAGAGTCAAGAAGAATATTGAATTTATTTGCTTATAAAGTTGGGTGGGAATTTGGGATTAGAATTTGTATTTCATAAATACAATGGGAATATTCATGTAGATCATTTTCATATTCATTTGCTAGAACAAGAACAGGTTTTTCTTTTGTTTTACTAAAAAACATTTGTATAGGTTGAGGATTCCAGCTTTCACTTAAAATTCTCGCCTTAAAACAAAAATAATTACCCTCAGGGATGTCCATAATATTACAGTTTTGAAAGTGCGGTGGTTCTTTGATAAACATACCAAGATAGAGGGGATTTAATGAACCTTCCAAAACACTATCATAGTCTAAAATATATGAGAATTGACGCATATATTTTAGATTCTTAAACTTTTTACTATTTTTAATAGCATGAAGTCTTATATGAAAATTTGATTTTGGTTCGTTCTGTATAATCTTGGTGGTAACCATATAGCGTTTTTTAAAATATTTGGTATAGGTAATCCCCATGTCATTATTATCTTCATTATTGTTGTCATGATTATCCTTTATATAGGAAAAATAATTTTTATACCATTCAATATCATCAATAGTTTCATGAAGCTTGATTATTTCTTTATAGCATTCTGTCTCCTGCTTTTCTAATATTGAAAGAAGTTGGGTGATATCATTGTTATTAATGATATTGTTGATTTCTTTTAGAGATAAGCCAAATTTCTGTAGGTATTTAATACGATCGATAAAATGCAATTGATCCGCAGAGTAGTAACGGTATCCTGTTAAAGAATTAATATGCTTTGGATGCAGTATGTCAATTGAGCTGTAATATCGTAAAGTCTGTACAGATACCCCCATAGTTTTAGCAACTTCACCAATAGAGTATAGTTCTGTCATAGCACATCCTCCTTTTAATAATTTTGTCTTAAAATGCTAATCTCAATATTTTTGGAAAAATGTATGTTTATAAAATGTATTTTATTTTTTTCTATTGCATTTAAGTTCATATCACCAGAAAAAGAGTATAGGATAGTGAAAAATTTTATATATTTTTCTGGAGAAATGGAATCTCACTAATTCTATTATGAATACGTTTTCAAAAATGAAAAGAAAAATATAAAAAAGATATCCGAGATACAGAGATGGATAGATATTGAATAATTTTTGATCAATAAATATATGCATTTTTCATGGCTCATAATGAATATTATAACAACATAAAATTTACAATACAAGTCCTGCCTCTAATGGAATAAAGAGGAAGGACTTATATTCTATTTGTTTTTAATGCTATTGAATGCAAAGGACAAATTAATTACCGAAAACCTGAAGGGCCTGCATAAAGTCGGTAATTAAATCATCTACATCTTCAATGCCTACTGAAAGACGGAACATACCTGGTGTAATCCCCATTTTTCTTCTATCTTCATCTGGCATATGACTATGAGAACTTGTTACAGGATGATTGAGCGTTGTACGTAAGCCTCCAAGGGTAGTGGCATAGTGTGCAAAATGAAGTTTTTGCATAAACGCATTTATTTTTTTCTCATCCTCCGGAATGATAAAGCTCATAATGCCACTCATGGTATCCTTTGATTTGAAAAGCTTCGTTGCAAGTTCATGTTGTGGGAAACTTTCAAGGCTTGGATGATTTACTTTTGAAACATATTGATTGTCTTCCAAGGCTTTAGCTAGTTTAGCAGCGTTAGCCATTTGTTTTTTTAGCCTTAAATCTATTGTCTGTATCCCTCTTATCATCATCCAGGAAGCGTGTGGATCACCAGGTGTACCACAAAGCATTCTTATGGGACGAATTGTTTCAATAATTTCTGAGGATGCTGTAATAGAGCCTGTTATTGCATCACTATGACCATTCATGAATTTTGTCATAGAGTTGATAACAATATCAGCACCAAAGGATATTGGCTGTATGGCAATTGGTGATGTGAAAGTGTTGTCTATCATAAGAAGGGCATCATGATCATGGGCAATTTTAGCTAAAGTAGGGATATCAGCAACATTGATGGTTGGATTAGCTAACACTTCTGAATAAATCATTTTTGTATTAGGTTGAATAGCTTTTCTTACATTTTCAATATCATCAAAATCAACAAGGATGGTTTCCACTCCAAAGGTAGACAAGAGCTTTACCATAACATCAAATGTTTCACCATAAATATTACGATTACAGATAATATGATCTCCTGGTTTGACTAAAGCTAGCATTGTGGTGGTAATCGCCCCCATACCTGATGAAAATATTAGTGTATCTTCACCGCATTCTAAAGAAGATACGATTTCTGCCAAAGAGTCTCGATTGGGATTCCCCGTTCTTACATAGGTGTACTTAGACTTATATGCCTCTTTTACTTCATCTAAACTCTTCATGGTAAAGGAAGTATTCGCAAAAAGTGGGAATGCTTCAGGCTTATTAAAATCCATGCCTTTCACTACTCTACCTTTATAAAGAATTTCTGATGCTTTTGAAAATTCCATTTTATCATCCTCCTAATTTTAAGTAATTATTAAACTATAAGTTATTTTAATATGTATAGTAAGAATAGAGTCAACACTTTTTATTATGTTTTATTCTATATGAAAGTTGAAAAGAAAATATTTTGTGAATTATGAGTATCATAATAAAATTCATACCCCCTATTGACTCTATAGTTAATATAGGCTTTAGAATGAATATTGAAAGTTTCAGTGCAAAACCAGAAATATTTATTCGGCCGAAAAATATTTTTGTGAATGACTTGTAAGGAAAAGGCAAATCACAAAAAAACAAAGGGGGAATTATTGTGTTGGCGGAAGTATTAAATAGAATAAGTAGTTTCCTTTGGGGAACACCGTTTCTAGGTTTTGTAATTTTAGTAGGATTATATTTTACAGTTGGCTCTGGATTTTTTACATTAACCCATTTTAGGCATATTATGAAAAAGACATTTGGCAGTATATTTAGTAAAGAAGCAAATGATATTCACGCTGGTCAAGTAACACCCTTTGAAGCGGTGTGTATTGCTATTGGTGGTTGTGTAGGCAGTGGGAATATAGGCGGTGTTGCAACGGCTATAGCTGTTGGGGGGCCAGGTGCTGTATTTTGGTTATGGATTTGGGCAATCTTTGGCATGATGGTAAAATTGGTAGAAACGGCATTAGGTTGTCACTATCGCTCAAAAAATGAAAGAGGAGAATATTTTGGCGGTTCTACTTATTTCATGGAAAAGGGTATTGGAAGGGAAATGGGACATAAGTTCGGCTATGTCCTGGCTGTTGCTTTCGGTATTGGATTTGTTGCTCAGTTCCTTGGGGGCTCTCAAGCCTATACTATTTCCGAAATTCTTAGTGAGTCTTTTCATATTAATATGATTGCTACTACATTAATATATTCGGTGATTTTATACTATGTAATTTGGAAGGGCACACCAAGAATTGCAAAATTTTCATCAAGGGCTGTTCCCTTTATGACCACAGCATACCTTTTAGGTGGCCTAGGATTAATTTTTATAAATATTGGGAATATGCCTGGTGTTGTTTATTCAATTTTCCATGATGCTTTTACAGGTACAGCTGCCGTAGGTGGTTTTGTAGGAGTAGCAGTTTCAGAAACTATAAAAATGGGTATTGCTCGTTCTATAAACTCTAATGAAGCAGGTCAAGGACCATCGCCATTAATTCACGGTTCTGCAAATACAATACATCCCATAAAACAGGGACTTTGGGGATCATTTGAAGTGTTTATAGATACGATAATTGTATGTTCTGTTACGGCACTTTCAATTTTATCAACAGGTATTTGGACCAGTGGGCAGGCGGGGGCTACACTGACAATAATGGCTTATGAAAGTGCTTATGGACGTTTTGGAACTCTATTTATAGGTATGATGGGTATTCTTTTTGGTTTAACAACAACATCAGGTTGGTTTACTTATTATTTAGCGATATTTAATCATGCATTAAGATATAAACCTATTTTAAGGGATAAAGTTGTTAAAATTTTTAAGTTTGTATTTCCAATTCCCAATATCATCATTGTATCTTCAATTGTACTAACTGGAAATGGCCCAGAGCTATTTTGGACAATCGTAGATATATCCCTGGTGATTCCGGTATTTACCAACCTTCTAGCTCTTTTTATACTTAGAAAGAAATTCTGGGCACTTCTTAAGGATTATAAGGCACGTTACATGGGAATAGGCAAGACAGATCCGAATTTCTATGTTTTTTATGAGGATGATCCTGAAGTTAATGAAGTAGAAGAAAATATTAGAAAGAAAATTCGTTTAGAGGCTGAAAGGGCTTATGGAAAGGTTAAAGCGTAAGAAAAGTATAAAGGATAGATCATGATCATTAATGTATATTTTTTATTTTAAAAGGAGGATTTACATGTTTAAAGAGACAGATAAGGATTTTACATTTGAGACCGATGTACTTTCAAAAGGAGCCTATACAAGATATCCAGTAACAAACCCTGAGGCACTTCCCATCTATATGACAACAGCTTTTAATGTTGAGGACTTAGAGGACTTACAAAAAAGGTATGATGAAAAAGGATTTTGCTACAATAGAAATAGAAATCCTAATAGATCATGTCTTATAGAATTAATATCATATATTGAGAATGGGGAAGACTCCATATGCTGTAGCTCAGGCATGGCAGCTATTTCAACAGCTGTAATTGCTCTTACCCAGGCAGGGGATCATATTTTATCAGACAGAACCCTTTATGGTGAAAGTCTGGAGATATTCACAGATATATTAGGAAAGTATGGTGTAGAAACCACATTTGTTGATTTTACAAATTTAGATGAAGTAAAATCATCTATAAAATCAAATACAAAGATTTTATATACCGAAACCGTTTCAAATCCTATGATAGCCGTTCCTGATTTAAAAGCTATAGGGGATATTGCTCATGAAAATAATGCATATTTTATTGTAGATAATACATTTATGACAGGTGCTTTAGTAAAACCTCTTGAATTAGGTGCAGACTTAGTTGTAAATAGTCTTACAAAATTTGCAAGCGGACACAGTGATGCAGTAAGTGGATCTGTTACAGGAAGTAAAGATTTAATAGCAAAGTGCTATAAGCTTCAAGTTTTGTTAGGTTCCCAATCGGATCCATTTTCATCTTGGTTAGTGCAAAGGGGAATTAGAACAATAGAACTAAGGGTTAAACGCCAAGCTGAAAATGCAGCAGCCCTTGCCCGGGCATTAGAGAAGAGCCCTTATGTAATTAAGGTAAATCACCCATGCCTTGCAGATCATCCCCAACATGAGCTGGCAAAACAGCAATTCAAGGGTTATTATGGTGGAATGCTTAGTATTGTACTTCCAGAAGATAAAGATAAGATGAATGAATTTATGAGAAACTTAAATTTTGCACATTATGCCATGACCTTAGGTGGCTATCGTACAACTTTATCCTATCCAGCCATGAGCTCACATTATGAAGTGCCGAGAGAAGAAAGGCTTAGAATGGGCATTACAGATGGCCTCTTAAGAATCTCATGTGGTATTGAAAATGAAAATGATTTAGTAAAAGATTTTATGGATGCTCTAGAGAAAGCCTATAGCTAAATTAGCATGATAATTAATTAAGATAATGTTGTTATAATAATCCAAAGGACTTGCTTACTGATTATAGAAAGGGGCAAGTCCTTTGGATTGTTTTGTATATACATATAATCTGGATATAGATTGCACACTCTACACATTCATGCGTGGACAGTGTCAACACCGAATGCTCTTCTTAATGTTAGAACACAGCTAATGCACATCATCAAATTCAATTTCATGTTGCAGGATTTCATTTATCCGTTTTTCAATTTTATCAATATCAAAGCTTGCTTCTTTTTTTATGCTTTTCCTGAGCATAGGACCGATTTTCTGGATATCATCTTGTATATCATACAAAAGTTCTAGGGCTGCAGAAGCCTCCAATTCTTCTCTAGGTATTTCTACCATATTGGCCAAAATAGAATTTTCAGTTCTAGACGCTACCATAGGATGCACAACTTCCTCAACATAGACAATTGTTCTTCTTCCAGGGCCTCTCTCGTCTTCTATACGTTCTAAGCTAATGATTTTATCCGAACGAGCAAATTTACCATAACCCAGGGGAACCATTACTCCTTCTTTAATTTCCATAGGATAATACACCTACTTTCATAATCTTATTTATCTTATTTTTACTTATAGGGAATGTTTTTATTCTCCAAAGAAGTAAAGTACAACATAATACTAGAGATATGCTGATAACCATTCCTTTTAAAAGGAGATGTTTGTTATAATGAAAATAAGAGGACCTTTAAAAACAAGAGAGTATTAATTCCTAAAAGATCAAAGAAAGAGTGAGACAAAGTATGAGATGGATCGATACCATAGAAAAATATGTACCTTGGAATGAGCAAGAGAAAAAGGATAAAGAAGTAATTTTACAATGTATCAGTACCTTTAATGACATCCTAACAAGGGAAAACCAAATTGCCCATATGACAAGTTCTGCATTTATAATCAATAAGCATAAAGATAAGGTTTTGATGGTGTATCATAATATCTATCAGTCTTGGTCATGGGTAGGGGGGCATGCTGATGGAGAGGAAGATTTGTTGTATGTCGCAATGAAAGAAGCCAAGGAGGAGACAGGAGTAAAGAATATTTCTATTCTTGAGGAGAATATTTTGTCTCTGGATGTTTTACCGGTAGAAGGACATATAAAAAAGGGAAAGTATGTGGCACCTCATCTTCATTTATCTGTAACCTATTTGATGGAGGCTGATGAAGAAGAAAAACTTATCATTAAACCCGATGAGAATAGCGACGTTCAATGGATACCCCTAGAGGAGGTAGGGGTCTATTCTACTGAACCCTATATGATAAAGATATATAATAAAATAAGATTAAAGTTAAAGAAATTTGATGAATAGATAGAATAGGAGTAGAGGGATATGGCTTATAAAACCAATGTAATGAGAATATTAGACAAAATGAAAATAGAATATACAAGTCATTGTTATGTAGATACAGGGGCTATTAGCGGAATGGATGTTGCAAATGCTTTGCATCAAAATTCTGAACAGGTGTTTAAAACTCTGGTCACCCTAGGGAGTAACAATCAATATTATGTATTTTTAGTTCCGGTTGCAGAGGAATTAGATCTAAAAAAGGCTGCTCATTGTGTCAAGGAAAAATCAATTAGAATGATAAAATCCAAGGACCTATTGAAGATTACAGGCTATGTCCATGGAGGATGCTCACCTATTGGGATGAAAAAAAGCTTTACAACCACGATTGATCAGTCAGCAACTTATTTTGAAACCATTATATTTAGCGCTGGGAAAATTGGATATCAGGTGGAGATTAGTCCAGAAGAATTAAAAAAGGTTATTGCTTTCAATTTGGCAGATGTTGTTTACTCAAAATAATAGACAAGGAAGCAAGCTGGTTCAGCTAAAGCTGAACATTAAAATTTCAGGTGGGAACTCTATCCCGCCTGAAGTAAAAATATGGATAATCCCTCCTTGTAAAAGATGGAACCTTAAAAATGGATAGTCAATCTAGAAAAGTGATGAATTTTGTTCATCACTTTTTTAGTTCAATAGGAATCTTTTTCTTGATATAGAACATTAGACAATAAAAAATTAATGTTATATAATAGATGGAGATAAGGTTCATATGCGAGAGGAATTCACCGGTTAGCAGATGAATTTAAAGTTAATTCAATAAAACGGGAGGGAGAGCGATTATGTCAAGGAAAATAGCGATATTAGGCGCAGGAAATGGTGGTTATGCTACTGCTGCTCACCAAGCATTAAATGGTCACCAAGTAAATTTGTGGTCCAGAAGTGATAAAAATCTCAAGCCTATCTTAGAAAAAAAAGGCATTACAATTCACGGGGAAGCGGGAGAAGGATTTGCTCGGCTAAATTACGTTTCCACAGATATTGGGCAGGTCATTAAGGGAGTAGAGGTTATTTTTATTGTATTACCCTCCTTTGCTGTAGAATCTGTTGTTGAAAAATGTATACCTTATTTAGAAGATGGACAGATAATGGTTTTAAATCTTGCCTCAACAGGAACGGCCTTAAGAATAAATGAGATCCTGAAAAAATACCATGTGAATAAGAAAATTTATATCACAGAATTTTCCTCCCTTACTTACGGGTGTAGAATAAATAAACCAGGGGAAGTAACTGTGCAGTTACTAGCTAAAAATATAAAATGCGCCAATTTTCCTTCTAAAGACAATGAAAAAATATACCCTATACTCAAGGAGTTTTATCCAGACTTGGTTTTGGCGGAAAATGTTTTAGAAACAAGTTTGAACAATGGAAATCCTGTAACCCATCCGGCACCATCTTTATTAAATGCTGGGAGAATAGAGTATAGCGATGGGGAATTTTACTTGTATACCGAGGGCATTACCCCCAGTGTGGTCAAGGTCATTGAAGCAGTGGACGGGGAAAGAATTCAAATTTGTAGGCAGTTTGGGTTTGAAGAAATACCTGTAGAAAAAAGATTAGCCCGCATAGGATATACCGATAAAGCAGAAAGTCTATATAAACAATATAGTAAAAGTGATGTTTTTTCTCAAATGAAGGGACCGGGATCCTTACAAAATAGATACATCACCGAGGATATTCCTTATGGATTGGTGGTATGGGCATCCTTGGCCAAGACCATTGGCGCTCAAACCCATAACATGGATTCCATCATCACCTTAGCCTCTTCTTTATTAAATAGAGATCTTTGGTATGAAGGCTGGACCATAGATAAGCTAGGTTTAGAGGGAATGAATTTTGAAGAAATTCAGCAATATCTGTTTACAGGAGAACCCTTTGGAAATTTTGAATATAGCGCATAGCAAAGAGGTAGATAATTTATTGAAAAATAGCTGTAGGGAATTTATTTCTCCCTACAGCTATTTTTATGGGATAGTTGAAAATAAAAAACTTATCCTCCCCTTAACCCTTTAACAGTTATAAGAATAAATCCCTCAAATATTGTACATTGTTAGAATATTTCTCAGGAATTTACAAAACAAGATTCTAAAGTGGTTATGGGTTGGTTCTATAATTAAAGGCTAGTGATGGTTTGGATATATAAGATGAATACGACTCAAGTTTTTTTAACTAAAAGATGATTTACCCTCCATTGTTCAGTGCGTGAATAAGGGTTACACTAAAGGTATCAAGACAATAGGAGGGGAAATATGAATCATTTGTATATTGGAGATACCATTTTGCGTTTGCGAAAGGAAAAAGATCTTACCCAGGAGCAGTTAGCAAATATGGTTGGGGTTTCAGCGGGAGCAGTGAGTAAATGGGAAAATGGAAATTCCACACCGGACATTGCTTTATTATCCCCATTGGCCAGGGCATTGAATACATCTTTAGATGTCTTATTGTCCTTCCATCGGGAGCTTTCTGAATCAGAAGTGATCAGCCTAAAACAAAAATTGCGGGAGGTTTTTTTACACGAGGGTTATGTCCCAGGGGAATCGAAATGTAAAATATATTTGGAAGAATACCCCAATAGTGTATATCTGAAATTAGTTATCGCAGGTTTGATTCAAATGTATGCTATGATGTCAGATGGGACCACAGAGGAAGATATAAAATCAAGAATGGAATATTCTCTATCCCTTCTTTGCCAAGTAGTGGAAAGCAAAGAGCCAAAGTATGTCTCCCATGCTTTGTTCTCCATTGCCAGCATTCAAATGATATTAGAAAACTATGAGGAAAGTGAAAAGGCACTTCAAGAACTTTCAAATTCATTTATCGACCCAATGGTATTGTATTCATCTCTTTTGCAAAAACAGGGAAAGGCCAAAGATGCTCAGCATCTTTGCAAAAGCATGTTATTACAATATTTAAACCAGAGTACAGCCATGCTGGCCATCCTAGGAAATATCTCAAAGGATAAGGGAGATTATCAAAAGGCAGATGTATACTTAGATGCATTAAATCATGTGCAAAAGATATTTAAAATAGGGATGGGTTCAGGGGCTTATCAATATTGCAAACTATATATTGAGCTTGGGAAAAAAGAGGAAGCAAGTAAATGGTTTAGGAAATACGTAGACGGATTACTTGACGCCGGATATGATTATTCAGATAATCCCTATTTTGAAGATATGCCTCTAGAAGTAGATGTCCAGGGGCAGAAGATAATAAGAAAAAGATTATTGCAATCACTTATTGAGAATCCAGAGGAAGAATTAATTGGATTTCAAGAGTATAAACAAGCTATGGATCAATTAAAAGAGGCTGTTTTGAAAATATAAATGCTGTGTATGTTTCTATGAGGATAGGTAGAATGATTACCTATCTTTTTTTATTTGCTTTTCTATAAGGGAAAGACTTACAATGAAATAAAGAAAAATATTTATGGGAAAAGTTTTAAATGATGGGAAAAATCAGAAGGATAGGTAAAATACATACCTATCCTTATATTATACGAGGAGAAATGATATGAAAAAGATATTATTGGTAGAAGATGATCAATCTTTAAACCGAGGAATAAACTTTAAATTGACTAAGGAAGGTTATAAGGTTTTCTCTGCCTCCAGCATAGAGGAAGCCAGGGAAAATCTTAGAGAACAGGAGATAGATTTAATTATCTTGGATGTTACCCTGCCCGATGGCAATGGTTTTGACTTTTGTCAGGAAATCCGACAGAGAAGAAACACCCTCATTGTCTTTTTAACGGCCTGTGATCAAGAGGTGGATGTTGTGACAGGATTGGACATGGGAGGAGATGATTATATTACCAAACCCTTTAGTCTAACCATCCTCATTTCTAAAATAAACGCCTTGCTCAGGAGAAATATTCCTTCGGCTTTAGGAAAAATTATTTCAAAGGATCTAGAGTTTTTTCCCGAAAAGATGGTATTGATCAAAAAAGGTAAGGAGATCTTTTTAAGCAAGACAGAACTTAAACTTTTGACTTATCTTATGAAAAATCCCCAGCAGATTATCACCAAGGAACAATTATTGTCCCAGCTCTGGGATATTGATGGATGTTTTGTTGACCCAAATACTGTAGCGGTAAATGTGCGACGACTGCGAGAGAAAATTGAGGATGACCCTTCCAATCCCCTTTATATAAAGACGGTTCGTGGCATTGGATATACTTGGAATGAAGGATGTCATGCCTTATGAAACTGAGAAAGGATCCCACGGTAAAGAAAAGTTTTCTCACTTTAATTATTGGACTATTTGTTATAACTGCAGTCTTGATTGGAAGTATGTATATCCTGTTGTCTGGTACTCCTCTTTATAAAGGAGAAATCAATAAAATCCTTATGACCAATATTGGAATAATGGTTTTAGGTATTGTCTGTAATGGAGCCCTATTTTTATATGTAATAAAGGGCTTTATCAATAGGCTAGAAAAAATTTCCTTCACCATCGATCGGATAATGGATGGTGATCTTTCCTATGTTTCACACTATAGCGAAGATGAAGAGGGAATCCTATCCCGACTAGAATTTCAATTTTATCAAATGGGACGGAGAATAAAATTAAACTTAGAAGATGTAAAGCATGAGAAAGAAAATATCAAGTCCTTAGTAGCAGATATATCCCATCAAATAAAAACACCCTTGGCGTCCATAAAGATGTTCAATGACATGCTCTTAGAGGAACAGTTAAATGTACAAGAAAGGGAAGAGTTTCAAAAAAGCATAAAAGCTGAGGTAGAAAAGTTGGAATGGCTGTCCAATTCTCTAATAAAAATAACTCGATTAGAAGCGGGGGTCATTCAACTAAGAAAGGAGCAAAGGGATATTAAGGTAACCATCCTTCAGGCCATCAATGGAATATATTTAAAAGCTCTAGAAAAAAATATCCAAATCAATCTTGAGCAAATAGAAAGTATCAATATTCCCCATGATACCAAATGGACTCAGGAAGCTATTTTCAATGTATTAGAGAACGCGGTGAAATATACCTCAGAAAAGGGACAAATCAAGGTGAGTGTGGAAAAATTAGAGACCTATATCAAAATAGATATAGAGGATACGGGCATAGGAATTGGTCAGGAGGAAATCGGTAATATTTTTAATCGATTCTACCGAGGAAGATCTCCTATTGTGGTTAATACTGAAGGATCGGGGATTGGACTTTATCTTTCCAGAAGAATTTTAGAAAAGCAAGGGGGGAATATCATTGCCTCCTCCGAAGAGGGAAAAGGAACAATATTTAGTATTTTCCTTACTTTACAAAACTGTAAGGATGGAGAAAGAGTTTTGTAAGGAAGGGGGAGTATCATTGATCTTAAGGCCGAAGACAATAAAGAAAAAAATTCTTAGAATGTAGGATCGGTAAAAGGGAGAGAGGGTATTGAACATATTAGAAACCAAAGCGCTAAAAAAATATTATTCCAATGGAGCTACTACTGTAAAAGCAGTGGATAATGTAGATTGTACAGTAAGGGAAGGGGAGTTTGTGGCTATTGTGGGAACCTCGGGGTCAGGAAAGTCTACCCTGCTTCATCTCATAGGAGGATTAGACAGACCTACAGAGGGAAAAGTGTTGATTGATGGCAAGGATATTTACACCATGAAAGATGAAAATCTAGCTGTTTTTAGAAGAAGGAAGATAGGATTTATTTTTCAATCCTATAACCTCATTCCTGTGTTAAATGTATGGGAAAATGTTACCCTACCTATTGAACTGGATGGCAAAAGGGTTGATGAGGAATTTATCACCGATTTATTAAAAACATTAAACATCCTAGACAAGAAGAAATCCTTACCCAATCAACTTTCAGGGGGACAACAGCAGCGCGTGGCCATTGCCAGGGCACTAGCCACAAGACCTTCTATCGTATTAGCGGATGAGCCGACGGGGAATTTAGACTCCAAAACCAGTATCGAGGTAATCAATCTATTAAGATATTCTGTAAAAAAATATCATCAAACATTAGTCATTATTACCCATGACGAAAAACTAGCCCAAATGGCTGATGGAATTCTTCGCTTGGAAGACGGTAGGATTATGGAAAGAGGGGAATGATCATGAAAAAGCATCTTAAATTATCCCTAAAATATATGCTTAACTATCCAAAACGAACCATTGCAATGATCCTAAGTATTTTCCTCAGCATCTTTTTTATTGTAACCATGGGCTCCTTATCCCAGAGTTCACGAAATGCGGATGTACTCAATGTAAAAAAGGCAACCGGTGCTCAACATGTCATTTTTCGAGAAGTCAACCAAGGGGATATTCATCAAATTCAGAGCAACCCTAAGGTAAAAAAATTGGCCAATATGTTTTATTATGACACATGGATGGCAAGAAATGGCCTAAGGGTCAATCTCCTTGGAGGGGAGGAAAATATCCTCTATATGGAGGATACAAAAATTCTAACAGGAAGATTCCCCACCAAGGGCAAGGAAATCGCCTTAGAAGAATGGGTGTTGGAGCGTCTTAATCTATCGAAAAAGATTGACCAGACTTTAAATATCCCCCTACAACAAGGGGGAGAGCCCCAAGAATTTAAATTAACAGGTATAATCAAAGATCGTGCAGATGAAAAATCTACTGGAAATATGGAGGGCTATGTGGCCTATCATAAAGAAAATCTCCTGGGAAGGGAAGAACATATCAATTCTCTGGTGGAGTTTAAGGAGAAAACAGATATTCCAAGGGAAATCAAAGCATTGGGAAAGAGCCTGAATTTAAAGGATGAAGAAATCCTCCCCAACAAAATGCTCTTAAATGCTATGGGAAATCTAGAGGGAATAGACTGGGAATTAGTAAAAATTGCTTTTGTCTTAATGCTAGTGGGTGGAATGGTCATCTATAGCGTATATAATATTTCTTCGTTGAAGCGAATTCAGCAGTACGGTATTCTAAGAGCCATAGGCTCTACTAAAAAACAATTGATCTATATGATGTTAGGCGAAATAGGGATCATCTATGTTATAGGTGCCATATTGGGGGTATTGGCAGGCAGTGTTTTTGTTCATTTGTTTAAAGGGATAAATATGGATTTATTTACAGTAGAAGGTCTAGGAGGGAAACTGGACATCATTCTTATCTCCCCAAGGGCTATTCAACTAGCCCTGATTATAGGATTGGGTTCTGTGCTGGCAGCAGGGGGGAGAGCGATATGGATGGCAGGAAGAATTTCTCCCATTGAAGCCATGAAGAGAAATACTCAGGATAAGAAAATAGAATTCAAGGATAGAGAGGGTTGGATAGAGGGGCACTTAGATATATCCAATAGGATTTCTTATAGAAACCTCATGAGAAATAAAAAAGCATTACTTTTTACTGCCATTACCATGACCATAGGATGCTCTATCTATATGGTAGGTTCCTTTAGGGCAGAGATGTTTGACCGGGATCGGGAATATTATAACAATATCTACAAGTCTAAGGCCTACGAATTTACTCTTAATGTCAACGAGGGTGCCCCGATAAAACAAGTCTATAGCTTAGATGAAATAAAAGAATTAGAAAAGCTTCCCCAAGTAGAAGATGTTTTGGCTAGAGGCGTAGTCTATTCCCGACTAGAGTTCCCAACGACAGCGCTAAACGGAAACTTTGGGAGAAACTATCTTAAATATATGCAAAAAAGAGATATGGCTCTTAGGGTACAGTCAGCAGCTCCCGTAGAAGGAAAGAGTGGATTTGCCTTTGAGAGTGAGGACAAAAGAAAGACCACTATTCGTAATACTATTTTGGGATTATCCCCAGAGGAGCTAAAACCCTTAGAGAAAGACTTAAAGGCAGGACATCTTCCAGATTTAAAGGCAGAAGAGCTTCAAGGGCTTGTGTATATTCCCAAAGCTACTGAAAAAGGCACCTTTGTGAGTGCAACGGGAAAAGAAAAAAAGGAGCCAGTTATTGACCTTAAAGTAGGAGATAAAATCAAAGTGGCCTATCCAAAGGAAGGCTATGAAAAATCCATAGAGAATTATCTTCTCATCATGGACTATGAAAAGTATAAAGAGGCCTATATAGACAAGGAAATTACCATAACAGGCATGATTGAGGAACTTCCCGTACAAGATAATTTTCATTTGGGAACTTCAAATGCTCCCTACTTATTGATGACAGAAGAAGGTTTTAAAGAATTTACAGGAATGGATGGTTATCGGATTATTAGCATTGATATGAAGGATAATGCCTCTAGGACCCAGTATCAGGAACTACAGAAAAAGGTACAAAAGCTTTCCGAAGTTATCCCAGGGACAAATTTAATGAACCAAGTAGAACTTCAAAAAAGTACAGAAGAATCAGGACGACAATATAAAACCTTACGCAATACGATTGCAGGGATTCTGATTTTTATTAGTGGATTGAGCATCTATAATAATATTAATTACAACTTACTTTCAAGACTAAGGGAACATGGGATATTAAAGGCTATTGGCCTTACCCAAAGGCAGTTTAAAAAGATGATACAGTTTGAAGGGTTAGCCTACGGATGGATATCTGCCTTCTTTGCCTGTAGTATTTCCTTTCTCATCCAGTTGGGAACCTTCCTGTATTGGGCTTATATTAGTCCTTTCCCCCTTTATCAGAAACAGTTTTTCTTACAATGGCAACCCTATATCCTGGTGCTGGTCATTAATCTCATTATCGGGTATTTAGCCACCTTAGGCCCTATCTATCAGGTAAATAAGACAGAAATAACAGAGGAGATTAGAACGGTAGAATAGGCACATGGCAGACAGAGGGAATTGCATATAAAAAAAGATATAGGAATATTGAGAGAAAATCATTGGCACTCCAAAGAGGGAGAAAGGCCAATGATTTTTTTCTTTCTTGACAAAACTGTAAGAATGACGAAAGGGTTTTGTAAGGAAGGGATGGTAAGCTATATGATATCTTATATATTGAAGATAAAGAAATAGACGAGGCTTTTTATTCAATCTAGAAAGGACAGAAAAAAATGGTATTTAGCAGTTTAATATTCTTATTTTTATTTTTACCCATTGTTCTAATTTGTTATTATTCATTAGGGAATAGATTTAGAAACCCTATATTATTAATAGCGAGTTTGTTTTTTTATGCATGGGGAGAACCTAAGTATATTTATTTAATGGTATTCTCCATAATGGTTAATTATTTTTTTGGCCTTAAAGTGGCTGCTGATTCAGACTCCAATAAAAAGTTTTGGTTAGGGGTATCGGTTTTATTTAATTTAGCCTTACTCGTGGTATTTAAATATGCGGATTTCTTATTCGGCATAAAAGGCATAAAATTGCCCTTAGGAATTTCCTTTTTTACCTTCCAGACCATGAGCTACGTAATAGATGTCTATAGAAAGGACGCCGAGGTTCAAAGGAAGCTGTCTGATTTAGCTTTGTATATTAGCCTATTTCCCCAGTTAGTGGCAGGACCTATTGTTCGCTATCAAACTGTGGACCAGCAGATCAATAGTCGCAAACATTCCCTAGATAAATTTGCGGAGGGAATCAATCGATTTGTATTTGGCCTATCTAAAAAGGTGTTGTTGGCAAATCAATTGGCATTGGTGGCTGATGGAGTGTTTGCAAGTAGCCTCTCCAATTTATCCATAGTGGAGTCCTGGCTTGGAATTCTATGCTACACCCTTCAAATTTACTTTGATTTTAGTGGTTATAGCGATATGGCCACAGGCCTTGGAAAGATGCTTGGATTTGATTTCTTAGAAAACTTTAACTATCCCTACATATCCCAGTCAGTTTCTGAGTTTTGGAGGAGATGGCATATTTCCTTAGGGAGTTGGTTTCGAGATTATGTTTATATTCCCCTGGGGGGAAATAGGGTGTCTAAGATAAGACTATACAGAAACCTATTTGTCGTGTGGTTTTTAACGGGCTTATGGCATGGGGCAAATTGGACCTTTGTCATTTGGGGACTGTATTATGGAGTGCTTATTACATTAGAAAAAGCTATCCTAGGAAATTTATTAGAGAAATTACCAAAAATATTTAGGCACATTTACTTATTATGTATTGTTCTTATTGGATGGGTATTTTTTAGGGTAGATCATATTAGCCAAGGAATAGGTTTTATCAAGATCATGATGGGATTAGGGACAAACCCAATGATCAATAACAAGGCTTTAGTCTATATCAATGACTATTGGTATATTGTGCTTGCTTCGGGGATTTTTTCTACTCCGATTGTAAAAAAATTAAAAGATATAGCCATAAAAATAAATGAAAAATCATTACAAAATGGGATAGCCTATGGATTACACAGTTTGATACTGATTATTTGTATGTTTATGATTGTTATCCGATTAAGTAGCTCTAGCTACAATCCCTTTTTATATTTTAGATTTTAGAAAATGAGGAATGGAAAATGAATGAGAAAAAAGCAAAGTATATAGCGGTTCCATTTTTGATAATGTTATTTATGTTCTTTTTCATCAATATATTGATGCCGGATAAAATTATAAGTGCGTCAGAAAACAGAAATTTAGAAAAAAAACCCACCATTAAGGACATTAAAGAGGGCAGTTTTCCTTCTAAATTTGAAAAATATTATACCGATCAATTTGTATTGAGAGAAGAAATGATGAGTATGAATAGAATGTTTGAAGCAAAGCTAGATAAAAGCATAGTGGGGAATTATTATCTTGGGAAGGATAATTGGATTTTAGGGATGTTTCCCAAAATTTTGACCTCTCAAGAAGTAGACAAATATGCTAATAGTATCAATGAGTTAGCCCAAATTAGCCATGATAGGGGAAAAGATGTGTATTTTAACCTAACTCCCCATAAAACCAATATGCTAAGGCACCTATATCCTAAATTGGTAGATAACAAAGAAAATATTGATATCAATAAAAAGGCTTTCCAATCTCGATTAAATGCAAATAATATAAAATTTTTAGATATAGATAGAGATATGCTAGGCAAATTTAGTGGGAAAGAGCTTGAGAGATTGTATTTTAAAACTGACCACCACTGGAAGGGGACGGGGGCCTTTGAAGGGTTTAAATTAATGGCACAAAAAATGAATCTTGGTATTTCTTCTGAAGAGCTACAAAGGCACTTTAATCAGTATAAGACCAAAGAATATAAAGAAAAGGACTTTGTAGGCAGTTATAATCGAAATCTAAACATGGTAGTAAAGGAGCGAGAATACCCTAGCTATGTTTATTTAGAAAATCAAACCTATCAATATTTCTTAAATGATGGCAAAAAAGATAAGCCAGTAAAAGAAGAGGATGTTATTGCTACTCACAGGGATAAAAACAAATGGGATTATGGCGGAGCCTACATTCGGGGGAATGTGTGTAATATCCTGAAAATAAAAAATGATAATGCTCTAATAGACAAAAAGATTCTTGTGTTTAGGGATTCCTATCAAGCCCCAACGACATTAATGTTTGCCGATTTATTTACTCAGGTTCAATTTGTTGATCCTAGAAATATAGAAAATATTGATATGAGCTATGAAGAGATAATACAAAACACTGATTCAGATATGGTAATGTTTATGTACAATAGTTCTGGCTTTGATTCTATGATTCAAAATATGATGGATAAGGGCATTCATTAAACAGTCCCTATGGCATTTAAGCTCTTCATCTGATAGCATATAATTAATATCTTGGATTGGTTTATAGAACAGCCCAAAGATTATAAATTAATCATTTATAGATGGAGGAGTCTATGACAAAAAATAAAGAGAATATAAAAATAGTACAACCTAAGATTCCCAAGGATTTGCCGGAGTTTGACTTAGCCGATAATAGCATAGCAGATCAAGATTTAATTTCTACAGCATTTATTCAAGACTGTTCCTTGGAAAATGATGAGCTCAAAGGGATAACCTTTGATGAAATAGTATTTAGAAATGTGATATTCGCCAATGCTCTTTTTAAGCAGAGTGATATAACCGATGTAAGATTTGAAAACTGCGATTTTTCCAATGCTAATTTCACAGAATCCTCTATTCATAGAGCCCAATTTATCAATTGCAAAATTACAGGGATGGATTTAAGTGATTCTACAATGAAGAATGTTGTTTTTAAGCAGTGCAACGGGCGATATGCATCCTTTAGATTTTCCAATTGTAAGCAAGTGCTATTTAATCATTGTCAAATAGCTTTTTCAGATTTTTATGAGAGCAAATTTTCAAAGATAGGATTTACGGATACAGAGATGACACAATGCCAATTCTTTGGTACCCAATTAGAGGGAATTGACTTTACCAGTTGTGATATAGAAGGTATGGGAGCTAGGGTTGAAGATGTGAGAGGAGCAATCGTAACATCAGTACAGGCTGTCTCCCTTGCCAGGTTAATGGGAATTATTATTCAAGAATAAGATATAGGCATAAACTGTAGAGACTATCTCAAATACGGTGATTATCATCCCATAAGTTCAGATTTATTTTAAAGAGCAAAACATTGAGCAGGAGATGCTACCGGGAACTTAGGTAGTATCTCTTTTTTTGGATAAAGGGACAAAATTTTTAGTAATGATAAATGCTAGAGATGAATTTTGGCATCAAAGGGTATAATTATGCTATGATGATTTAAGGAGAAGATTGGAAATTTCATCAAATACTAAGGGGAGTGCTTAGGTCCTTTTTCCTAGGGGATTTTATGGGAGAGAAAAGAAAGAGAACTTTAAAAACTTCTAAAAAAGAGGAAGGTGTATAGAATGTTAGAATTACTAAGAACGAGAAGAAGTATTCGAAGATTTATGGAAAGAGAAGTAGAAGAGGAAAAAATTCAGGAACTTTTGCAAGGAGCTCTTATGGCCCCTTCATCCAAAAATCGAAGACCCTGGGAGCTGATTGTAGTAAAGGATAAGGAAATTCTCAATCAATTATCCCAGTGTAGAGGAAGGGCCTCTGGGTTTATGGCAGGAGCTGCCTTGGGAGTGGTAGTCCTGGGAAATCCAGAAGCTTCGGATGTTTGGGTGGAGGACTGTTCCATAGTGGCCACTATTTTGCAATTACAAGCCCATTTTCTAGGTCTTGGTTCCTGCTGGATACAAGTGAGAAAGCGAGAAACGCCAGAGGGGGGCAAGGTAGGGGATTATTTAAAAGAGGTTTTATCTATCCCCCAAAAATACGATGTGGAATGTATGATTGCCCTAGGTTATCCTGCCCAAGAGGCCAAACCCCATGATAAAGACCAGCTATCCTATGACAAGATTCACTACAATAACTTTTAATGTAGAGGATTTTCAAGCCATCCTATAGAATATTTTAAAGAGGTTACCCTAGGCTACTACAGAGGAAAGTGCAGAGAGGCTTATTTAGTCTTTTGAGAAAAAGAAACAATGGAGAGTGGCTCTAGGAGAGTGGAAAATAGGAAATATAATAAAAAATCATGTAGGGAGAAATTATTTATGGAAAAAACCTATATTTTTGTCACTTCTCTTATCGCTTGTATCCTATTATACTTGGTGGAGCAGGTTTTGGTTGTGGACTATATCACGAAAACTATAGCAAAACTAATCTTATTTATGGTGATTCCTTATGTTTATCTAAAATTTGTGAAGAAATCCCAGATTAAAGCAAGCTTGAATTTTAGAAAAAGAGAGAAATTCCCTTTGAAATCAGGATTAGTGCTAGGGATATTGTCCTTTGGGGTGATCATTATAGCCTATCTCATCCTGGGAAGGTATATTGATTTTTATAACATCGCCCAGGAACTCCAGACAAAATCCAATATCTCCCCCTCTAATTTTATTTTGATTGGCCTTTATATCACCTTTGGAAATTCTTTTTTAGAGGAATTTTTCTTTAGGGGATTTATATTTTTGAACCTTTACCATCAAAACGCCAAAGCATTTGCCTATATCTATTCTTCCCTATTGTTTGCCCTGTATCATATAGCCATTTTTCAGACATGGTTTAACCCTATGCTCCTGGGGTTAGCCCTCTTTGGTTTAATTACCATAGCGTCTATTTTTAACTGGCTAGATACTAAGACAAATAATTTTGTGAATTCATGGGTGGTACATATCTTAGCAGATAGTGCCATTATCCTTGTGGGCATGAGGATGTTTAATATGATTTGATGTAGATTTCTAACTAGACATATCCTTATGCAATGAAAAAATGATGTAGGGATAGAAAATTAACCTAAAGACATGAAAAATTTTTAGTGCATTACTAGATTATTCATGTCTTTTAGGTTTTTTTGCTTAATTTTCATGATATACATATGGAAAAGTTTGAATAAAACATTGACAGTTATCTATATATAGGAATATACTGTATATAGATAAACATCTATATAATAAATTAAATTTTAATGCAGGGTGAATAGACTAGATAAAAGTCAATGGAAACATTGTATATTTCCGTAAAATCCTTGAAGGAGGTGGTTAAGTGGAACAACGTTATAAGGATAATGCAAAAATCATTAAAGCACTTTCTGACCCTAATAGACTTAAAATAATAGACATCTTGTCCTGCGGAGAAAGGTGTGCTTGTGATATCTTAGAGCACTTTGACTTTACACAGCCAACTCTTTCTCATCATATGAAAGTTTTGATGGAATGCGGCATTGTAGAGTGCAGAAAGGAAGGGTTATGGAGTCATTACTCACTGAATGACCCTAACTGTAATAAGCTTATATTATTTCTTGAAAATCTTATGACAGATACGGAGGAATGTATCTGTAAAGATAAAAGCAAATGCCAATGCAAATAAAAGGGAGTGTGTAATAATGAAAAAAATGATTATTTTCGAACCAGCTATGTGTTGTCCAACAGGAGTTTGTGGTCCATCAGTGGATCCAGAACTATTAAGGGTGTCTACAGTAATCAATCATCTAACTAAAAATGGTGTATTCATTGAAAGACACAATTTAACGAGCAATCCTTTAGCCTTTATTCAAAATGGGGAAATCAATCAGATGCTAGACAAGGAAGGCATAGAAATTCTACCAGTTACAATGGTCGATGGGGTTGTGGTAAAAATAAGACAGTATCCTACAAATGAAGAATTCTGTAACCTATTAGATATAAAAGAAGATGATTTGAAAGTAGTGGATGAAAAAGCATCAGAGGGGTGCGATCCTAATAATAGTAGTTGTTGTTAATAATATAGGAAAAGAGGGGTTTATATGCCATTGAAAAAATTTGATGTAGCCGAGATCAACTTAACGAAATACTTGTTTTTCACAGGGAAAGGTGGAGTTGGTAAAACCTCAACGGCTTGTGCCATTGCAGTAGCCTTGGCAGATAAAGGGAAAAGAATTATGCTGATTAGCACGGATCCGGCCTCCAATCTTCAAGACGTATTCCATACAGAATTAGATAACAAAGGAGTACCTATAAAAGAAGTCCCCAATTTAGTCGTAGCAAATTTTGAGCCAGAAAAGGCTGCAGCGGAGTATAGGGAAAGTGTGATTGGCCCCTATAGAGGGAAACTGCCAGAAGTTGTTCTGGAAAATATGGAAGAACAACTTTCAGGATCATGTACAGTAGAGATAGCAGCTTTCAATGAATTCTCTAGTTTTATCACCGATAAAAAGGCAGCAGAAGAGTACCATCATATTATATTTGACACTGCACCTACAGGTCATACATTAAGAATGCTTCAACTGCCTTCGGCATGGAGCAATTTTATTAGTGAAAATACCCATGGAGCATCCTGTTTAGGGCAATTATCAGGGCTAGAAGATAAGAAGGAGATTTATAAAAATGCAGTGCAAAACCTATCAGATGGAGAAAAAACTACACTTATCCTTGTATCTCGCCCTGAGGTAGCAGCTTTAAAAGAAGCTGAAAGAGCTTCGATAGAATTGCAGGATATAGGGGTAAATAATCAGCTTTTAGTCATCAATGGGATGTTACAGGGACACGATGATGAACTTTCTACTGCTATTTATATAAAACAAAAAGCAGCATTAGGGGATATGCCAGAAGGTCTTAAATCTATTAGGACTTTTGAAATCCCTCTAAGACCATATAATGTCACTGGAATAGAGAATGTAAGGGCTTTTTTCAAGAATGATGATATAAAACACAGTAATGTTGTATTAGATGTTGAAAATATTCCTTATCTCAAGGATGTAATCCAAGATGTATATGAATCTAATAAGAAGGTCATATTTACCATGGGTAAAGGTGGAGTAGGTAAAACCACAATAGCAGCTTCAATTGCCCTAGAACTAGCGAAAAAGGGGAAGAAAGTTCATCTAACTACTACCGATCCAGCAGCACATTTAAAATTTGTTTTAGAAGAGGGGTACGGCATTACCATAAGCAGCATTGATGAGAAAAAAGAGCTAGAAAAATATAAAGAGGAAGTATTAAGCAAAGCAAGAGAAACAATGAATGATGATGATATTGCCTATATAGAAGAGGACTTAAGATCTCCCTGTACCCAAGAAATTGCGGTATTTAGGGCCTTTGCCGAGATTGTTGAAAGGTCTGAAAATGAAGTTGTAGTTATTGATACAGCACCAACGGGGCATACATTACTACTTTTAGATTCAACCCAAAGCTATCATAAGGAGATAGCAAGATCCCGAGGAGATATACCGGAGTCTGTTAAGAAACTACTGCCTAAGCTAAGGAATGAACAAGAAACTGAAGTAATCATTATTACCCATGCAGAGACCACACCAGTTTATGAGGCTATAAGGCTAGAAGAAGACTTAAATAGAGCAGACATTTATGTTAAGTGGTGGGTGATCAATTCAAGTTTCTATGCGACCCATACAACCAATGATATTTTGAAGGTAAAAGCAAGTAATGAAATAGAATGGATGAACAAGGTTAATGAGGTTTCTAAAGGGAATTTTGCAGTTGTACAGTGGATTTCAGAGGAAGTAAAGGGTAAAAATCTAAGTAAACTCTTAGAATAGAGCTTGCCCAGGGAAATGAATCATTTTAAATGTTAAAAAGAATTGTAGATAAGATATTTTCAGGGAGGGAATCTAATGGGAGAAAAAATCAAAATTGAAATGTTTGGAATAAAAAATCAAGCAGTAGCAGAGCCATGTGGATGAGGCCCAAGCACAGACTGCGGTCCTAGTGAGGATCCAACCACAATAGAAATATATGAAGAGCTTAGAAATTTTCTTAAACAGACAGATATGTGGGATAAGATTGAAATGATTTTTATTGATTTAGAAGAAGATGATTTAGGTAGCTATAAATCTGAAATGGCAGTGATCAATAGGGGATATCAACCTCCCATTACCTTTATAGGAGGACAGCCTGCATTTACTGGTCAAGTGGATCATTTTAAAACCTATCAAATTCTTAAGAAAATATAATCCTTATAGAGATGCTAGTGATGCTTACTCTTATTAAGATAGCAAACAATACAAGAGGATGGTTTTAAAGGAAATAGGAAAGGGAGGATAAGTGGTGAAGAATTATAAACCAAAGGTAGCCTTTGTCTGTGTCCACAATTCATGTCGTAGTCAAATAGCAGAAGCATTGGGGAAGTGCTTTGCCAGTGATGTTTTTAAAAGCTATTCGGCAGGCACGGAAATTAAAGAGCAAATAAACCAAGATGCAGTAAGACTAATGAAGGAAATCTATTTAATAGATATGGAGAAGGAACAATACAGTAAGTTATTGCAGGATATTCCCCCTGTGGATATTGTCGTTACTATGGGGTGTAATGTGGATTGTCCTTACCTTCCCTGCAAGCATCGAGAGGATTGGGGATTAGATGATCCAACTGGTAAAAGTGATGGGGAATTCAAAGCTGTTATTTCCACCATTGAAACCCATATAAAAGACTTGGCAGAAAGGATCAGACTTGGATTGTTGAATTAATGCTTGTTCTATAAAGTAAAATGGAATCTCAGGTTTTTATTTATGCTATTGTGTTATAATAAAGGGATATAGAGAAAATAATGGGGTGATCATTATGATGCACTATGGATATAGAATGGGACTGCCTTGGCTTTTCATGTTTCTGCCTCTATTGATTGTAGGACTGATGGTGTATATCATTGTAAGACTTGTACAAAAAAGCAATCATAATGCGGGGATACAGAAAAATAGTGCCCTGGATATTTTGAATGAGAGATTTGCCCGAGGGGAAATTTCTGAAGAGGAATATGAAAGAAAGAAGAAAATGTTGAGGGAGTAAAATAGCTGGGGGATTTATCTATCCCCCAGCTATTTCATTTATCCAATGCATTCTTTTATAATTCTTTCCGCATTTTTAGTACATATTTTTTCTATTTCATCGGGATGGAAATGTGCTTGCTCTAAAGCGATGATTAATTTATCTATTTCTCCCATATCTTTTATTTCCAATTCGCCCCCAATGCCGTCAAAATCTGTACCTAGACCAATGGCATCAATGCCGGCTATATTTTTCATATATTTAATATGTTCTACCATGTATTTTACTCTACTGACTTTATCTCTATCTGGTCCTAAGAAATTGGGGCTGAAGTTAATGCCTACCATACCACCCTTTTCTCCTAATAATTTCAACATATCATCGGTCATATTCCGTGGAACATTGACTAAAGATCTTGCACAGGAATGGGAGGCCACGATTGGCTTGTTGGAATGCTGAATACAGTCATAAAAGCCACCATCAGACAGATGGGAAACATCTATAATCATGCCCAATTGGTTCATTCTTTCCACTACTTCAAAACCAAAGGGCTTTAATCCCTTAGCCATAAGGTTTCTATCTGAGGAGTTGGGATAACCAATGCAGTTTTCATAATTCCAAGTTAAAGTAATTAATCCTAGACCTAAGGCATAAAATTCATCCAATCTTTCTAATTTGCCCTGGAGGAAATCTCCTTCTTCAATGGTTAAAAAGGCAGAAATCTTTCCTTCTTGGATATTTTTTTGCAAGTCCTTATGGCTAGTGGCATGACGGATATTTTCTTTATTGTCTTCCATTTGAGAGGAGAATACCCTATATAGATCCTTTGCGTGCTGATAAATATCCAAATGTTTCTCATCAATCCACCCTTTGTCAATGTATAGGGCAAAAAACTGTGCAAGAACATTTCCCTTCTTTAGTTTTTCAATATCGATGGAATAGGAGTTTTTTGATAAACTTTTTTCTTCTCCATGATAAATACTATAGATAGTATCGCAATGCATATCGATGATACCCATTTTCATCACCTCATCTTTTTCTTATATTATATAGGGATAAAAATACTCTATGCAAGTTTAGGCCTATGGAATAAGAAGATTTATTTTTATAGAACTTTCAAAAATTCCTTTTTTATGATATAAATTTTTTATATCGATATTAGGAGGTGTACAATTGAACTTTCGTAAAGCAAAGAAAGAGGATATTTCTTTCATAATGGACATTATCCGAGAGGCTCAAGAATATTTTAGAAAGAAGGGCATTGATCAATGGCAGAATAATTATCCAAACATAGAAACTATAAAAATGGATATGCGCCATGACAATTCGTATGTATTCGTGAAGGATAATCTTATAGTGGGTACGGTCGCATTAACCTTTGATCGGGAAAAAAGCTATGAAAATATTGTGCAGGGGAGCTGGAAGAGTGCCCAAGATTATGGGGCCATCCATAGAATAGCGGTTGCCCATGAGTGTAGAGGGATGGGTATATCCTCTATTATAATAGAGGATATAGAGAAAATTTGCTTAAACAGAGGGATTCATAGTATTAGAGTAGACACCCATAAAGACAATACTCCTATGCAAAAACTCTTAGAAAAAAATAAATTTCAATATTGTGGAATCATTTATCTAGAAGATGGGGGAGAAAGATTAGCCTTTGAGAAAATATTATAAGGAGTTAGGAAAAAGCTTTCGTATCCTTATATAGTCCTCCATCAAAACAGGCAAAACTTGGACAGCAAATCAATAATACAGATGAATTTTATTCCTAAGGGGTATAATGTTACTATGATGATCATTATTGGGGAAAAAGAGGGGATAGCATGAAGTTATATAATCTATTATTCATTACTTTAGGAATGTTTTTTATGGGCTTGGGGATGGTAGGAGTCATTGTGCCTGTACTACCCACCACTCCCTTTCTTATTTTGGCTTCTGTATTTTTTGTAAAGGGATCTGACCGTTTTGATTTATGGTTTAGAAGTACAAGAATATACAAGTCCTATGCGGAGGATTTTATCAGAGATAGATCCATGACATTAAAAAGAAAAATAACATTGATGTTGATTTCGGATTTGATGTTATCTTTTCCCTTCATAACCCTCAAAAATTTGTATCTAAAACTATTTATTTTATTGGTAGTAATCTTTAAATATTATTATTTTATCTTTAAAATAAAAACTAAGAAAATATATGAATAATGATGAAAACACT
The DNA here is from genome assembly GCF_024622505.1 of Irregularibacter muris. Classification (NCBI taxonomy): domain Bacteria; kingdom Bacillati; phylum Bacillota; class Clostridia; order Eubacteriales; family Eubacteriaceae; genus Irregularibacter; species Irregularibacter muris. The sequence continues at coordinate 109,077 of NZ_JANKAS010000004.1, read as the reverse complement.
CCCCAAAGTTTCTAGCGTATTTTACAATATTTCGGGCTATGGGGCGAGCTAAAGCCTAAGTTATATAGGGGATATACCATCTGTCCATAGGGAAAGACAGGTGCTTTTGTTGTTAAGTTAAATATTGTATAGTAAGGATTACGGATAGAAGGATGAATATACGATGGTTGATAAAACATTGGGCAAGAGAATAGATGGGGTTAAATATTATGATCGAAAAGGAGCATATTTAATTGCAGTGGAAAAAAATATGCTTGCAGTAGTGCAAACCCCAAAAGGTTATTTTCTTTTAGGGGGAGGATTTGAGGAGAAGGAAAATCACATAGAATGTATTAAACGTGAATGTCTTGAAGAAACAGGATATGATGTTGTTATTCAAGATTATATTGGTTGTGCTGAAGAATATTGTTTACATAATGAATTAGGATATTTTCATCCCCTTCAGTTTTATTATTCAGGAAAGATAGCTAGTAAGATATCTGAACCCATTGAAAATGATCATATATTTAATTGGATTTCGATGGAGAATATAGAGGAAAAAATGTATATAAAGGCACAGGCGTGGGCAGTTAGAAATTATTTAGATAGAGGTTCAAGTTGTAGAGTATAATCTTCATTTGTACAATGATTTTTGAGTTGCAAGGAGGAGGCTAAGACAATGAAAGACTATAAAAAATGTATATTATCTATTCTAACCATTTTCATCCTTTCAAGTATTACTGGCTGTAGTTCTATCACTAGCTATCAGCAAAGTATATTTGACGATGATAATAAAATAACCAAAGAAGAGGACAGCTATACTTATAAAATTAGAGAGGGAAAAGGTGCAGGAAATGAAATAGATATCACCTTCACTTCCTTTACAGGAATGGATACCGTATATAAGTTTATGGCTGAGGAAGAAGGGGAGGTTACATTTCATTTTGAATCAGTTGTCCACAAGGGGGATTTTAAAGTAGTTCTTATCACTCCAGAGAAGGAAGTGATCAATATTCTATCCGATACAGAAAAAGGAGATAAAATCATTCCCCTAGGAGAAGGAGAAAGCAGAATGAAATTAGTAGGGAAAAAGGCTAAGGGAACAATGAAAATGACTATGGATGTAGAAGAAAAGATTAAAATGAAAAGACAGGACTAATTGATAAAGGGAAAGTTTGTTATAATAAAAGAAAGAAGAATAAATACTTTGGAGGGATGGTTGATGAATTACAAAATGCTACATACTTGCCTTAGAGTGATGGATTTAGAAAAATCCTTAAAATTTTATCAAGAAGCTCTAGGATTAAAGGAACGAAGAAGAAAGGATTTTCCAGAGGCTGAATTTACCTTGGTTTTCCTAAGGGATGAAGAGGGGATTTATGAGCTGGAATTAACCTATAACTATAATCCTGAAAACCCTTATACAATAGGGGATGGATATAGTCATATGGCTTTTTCAGTAGATGATTTAGAAGCCTCTAGACAAAAACATAAGGATATGGGGTATGAAGTGACCGACCTTATGGGTCTTCCTGGAGAAAAACCCCACTATTATTTCGTGACCGATCCCGATGGGTATGCAATAGAAATTTTAAGAGCTAAGTAAATTCAAAAAGAGGTAAGCCTTAAATTTAAGGTTTACCTCTTTTTATGAGCAAAGTTTTGTCCTAGGCTATTTTACTACCTAAAAGGATATCAATATCATCCCCGCCGATGGTTTCCTTTTCCATTAACTTTTGGGTTAGAGCATGTAATATATCCAAATTGTCATTTAATAAACCTTTAACCTCTTGATATAATTCTTTGATGTATTCTCTACATTTTTCTAGAATGATAGGGTCAGCGTTCATATTTACAGCATCATTATTAAATAAGCCAATATCAGAATCCATGCCCAATTTCATCACATATTCCTTTATGTGTCGAGAGGCTCTTTCGATATCATTGGAGGCTCCAGTGGTGATATTATCTAGCCCAAAGATGAGTTCCTCAGCAGCCCTTCCAGCTAGAAGAACTTTAATATCCTTTAGAATATTTTGCTTAGTCCTATATAATCGATCCTCTGGAATGCTTAAATTAAATCCGCCATATCCCTTTGTACTAGGAATAATGGTTACTTTGCTAATCGTATTTTTAGGAAGTAAAAGCTTGGTAGCTAGAGCATGTCCGCTTTCGTGATAAGCGGTAATCTCCATATCCTCTTTATGGATAGAACTCCTATCTTTCTTTTCAGATCCTGCTACCACGGTATAAAAGGCTTGGTTTAAATGCCTTTGATAAATTTCAGTGCTGTTTTCATTCGCGGCTAAAATAGCCGCTTCATTGGCCAAACTCTCTAGCATTGCCCCACTAAAATAGACAGTATCCCTAGCCAGTTGATCTAGGTCCACATGGTTATTTAAAGGCTTATTTTGCACGTGTAAACCTAAAATTCTACGACGGGCATTGACATCAGGGAGTCCCACCTCAATTAGACGGTCAAATCTTCCTGGGCGAAGTAAAGCCTCATCTAAAGTATCCACTCGATTGGTAGCCGCCACTACCACAATACCTAAATTGGTACTAAAGCCGGACATCTCTGTTAAAAGGGCATTTAGGGTTTGATCTCGCTCGCTATTGCCTTGGTCAGGATTGTCCGCTCTTTTTTTCCCGATAGCATCTATTTCATCAATAAAAATAACGGCTTTTTGAGATTTCTTTGCCTTCTTAAACAATTGGCGAATCCTGCTGGCTCCTACCCCCACATACATCTGTATAAAATCTGAACCTGATACAGCATAAAAGGGAACTCCTGATTCTCCTGCTATTGCCTTTGCTATCAGGGTCTTTCCAGTGCCGGGAGGTCCATAAAGCATGATTCCCCTGGGCATCTTTGCACCAAGCTTTGAATATTTTTCTGGATCTTTAATAAAGTCAATAATATCCTTCACCATATCCTTTGCCTCATCATTGCCAGCTACATGATCAAAGGTGTAGCTGGTTTCATCCTTAGTTTCGGTACCATTAGCATTGACCAATTCCATTTTATCCTTGCTTCTTTCCTTCTGTAATAAAAATACAGCAAATACAGCTACTCCTACCCAAAGAAATACTTGCAAGAGCATATTGGGATTTACTTTACTTTTTGTAACGGTAGCTTCATTTAATAAGAAATACTCTTTCATGGATTCACTTTGAGGATTAGGCACTTGAAATACAGATTTGTCCTTCATTTTCACATCTAGAAAGGCATCATTTCTTATGGTTATTTCCTGAACTTTACCTTCCTCTAAATGAGAAACAAAAGTAGTATAATTCATATCCTTAGGTTTAGGTTGAAAATGCTGATAACCTGCTATAGAAATCAATAATACCACTAATATAGAAACTGCTATGAAAATATAGCTTTTCTTCATAATTACCCCCCTATTATTGTAGCCTTCATCTGCGGCTAATCATTATCATACAATATCTATTGTAATACATTATGTAAACCAAAACAATGATTTTATAGAAAACTATTGTACAGAATATATTCCCTATTTTCAAGATTATAGGAGTATGGAACAGAGCCAAGTAGGAAGGTAGATTTTTATTGATTTTTGCTTTGTAGATAATGGGGGAGGGAGAATAAATGGTATAATGATTTTAATTATATATTCCAGCGGGGGATTCAATGAAATAATCTTAGGAGGGATATTTTATGAGGGAGTATTATTTAGCATACGAGGAAAGGTATAAAAAAGTACATAGTGAGGGTTTCACGTGGTTTTCAGATATTCCAACACCAGAGTTATTAGAGTGGGTTGAATTCAATAATATTCCAATGGATGATGAGATTTGTGAAGTTGGATGTGGAGAAGGAAGAGACGCTTTATATTTAAGTAGTGAAGGCTACAAGGTAACAGCAGTTGATGCCTCGGAATCGGCAATCCTTAAATGTAAGGAACTGTCTAAAAAGAAAGGCGTAGTTGTGAATTGGAAGGTTGCCGATGCATTGTTTTTAAACAAGATGATTAAAAAGCAGTATAAGTGGGTGTATTCCATTGCTACATTGCACATGCTTGTTGAAGATAATGACCGCAATAAATTCTTAGATTCACTATTTAATATCCTTCAGCCAAAGGGGAAACTACTGCTTGTCAGTATGGGGGATGGAGAATCAGAGAAAAGGTCAGACACTTCTACAGCCTTTGAATTGCAAGAAAGATCCAATAATGTAGAGGGCAAAAAAATAATGGTTGCAGGTACTTCCTATCGAGGAGTAAATTGGGAATACCATAAGCATGAATTAGAAAGAGCAGGCTTCCAAATTGAGAAAGCAATAAATACTGAAAATCACGAATATGGCAATTGTATGACTGTTTATTTAAGTCGTGATTGATATGGCGTAATTTTCATTTTTCACAAAAGCAGAACACCTTCGGGAGATTTATAGGGATTTCATTTTATTTTTTAAAAGAATTGGAGGAAAAATATGTTTGAAGTTAGAAGAATTAAGCCAGAAATGACTTATACTATTAGACACCGTATTCTACGTCCACATCAGGCAATGGAAGACTGTAAATACGATACAGATAACCAAGATAGTGCATTTCATGTGGGAGCATTTTATCAGGGAAAACTGATAAGTGTGGCATCCTTTTGTGTTGAAAAGCATCACGATTTTCCTATTGAAAAGCAATATCGATTAAGAGCAATGGCCACCCTTGAAGACTTTCGAAAGTTAGGATCGGGAAGGGCATTAGTTAACCATGGGGAAAATTTATTAAAAGAACAGGGCATTGACTTTTTATGGTGCAAAGGAAGAACCACTGTGCAAGGATATTATAGTAAATTAGGTTTTAAAGCACACGGTGAAGTATTCGATTATCCGCCTATTGGCCCCCATATCATTATGTATAAGAAATTAAGCTTGAGCAAAGAAAACTGTTGAAAAAATATGCCTTGCATATTAAGGTAGTGGGCAGTCTTTATTTACCCTGTAGGAAAATGAATTGATATTTTTTATATTGTATGAAAATCGTCAATGTGAATAGGGCAGAAAATAGATTACAATCAGAGAGGACTATTTATGAAATACAAACCAAAATCAACAAAAATGCTTTTCTTATTTCTTTTCATCCTAGGAATAATAACATTTTTACTATGGCAAAATAATGCCATTGGGATAACAAATTATGAAGTTGCCAATCCCAAAATCCCTAAGGCTTTTCAGGGCTATAAAATTGTACACATTTCAGATTTGCACAATAAGGATTTTAAAGGAAAACTAAAGAAGAAGGTTAGGAAAATTAATCCCGATATTATCCTCATCACGGGAGATCTAATAGATAGAAGAAATACTAGAGTAGATATAGCCCTAGACTTTGCAAAGCAGATGGTGGACATCGCTCCCACATACTTTGTTTCTGGTAACCATGAAGAGTGGTCGGATCGATATCAAGAGCTAAGGGAAGGATTGGAAAAGGTGGGAGTACATCTTATGGATGACTCCTATAGGGTGTTAAGTCGAGAGAAAGAGAAGATTGGCCTTATGGGGATTGCCGATCCTGCTATTGGATTAAAGGAAGGGGAGTACCCTAAAGAAGAGAGCAGAGAGTATTTTCAAGAGGGTCTTACAAAACTTTTGGAAAAGAGCAATACCAATTTTCACATTTTGCTTTCCCATCGTCCGGAACAGTTTGAAGTCTATAGAGATAATAATATAGACTTAGTTTTTAGTGGACATGCCCATGGAGGACAAATTCGAATTCCCTTCGTTGGAGGCCTAGTTGCACCCAATCAGGGGTTATTTCCCAAATATACAAAGGGCATATATCATGAAAAGATTACCTCCATGGTGGTCAGCCGGGGACTAGGCAATAGTCTTTTTCCCCTTAGAGTGTTGAATCCTCCGGAAGTAATAGTGGTTACTCTGCATAACCAATAAAAAGCAAAGTAGGACAGAAAATCAATTTAGACATTTTTGCACATTTAGACAGTTATTGTACAAAAATATTTCATCGCTATTTTTATATCCCTTGGTGTTAGAGCATTATGGAATGTTAAACTTTTGGCATGATGCTTGCATTATATATTGTTAAATATAATACAAGGAGGCAATGCTATGAGCAGAAATCCAAGGGAAATGTTAAACGAGTTTGTAGGAGGATTAGACCAAGTAGGAGAAGAATCACCAGAATTTGTAGGGAGTTTTATGGGACTTTTGGGGGCAGCCTACCAAGAGGGAGCTCTATCTGTTAAGGTAAAAGAATTAATGAGTGTTGCCATAGGAGCCTATAATCGGTGTGAATATTGTATTGTTTATCATGTGTATAAGGCTTTTGAAGCAGGAGCTACCAAAGAAGAAATTATGGAAGCTGCTCAAGTAGCTGTGGCCTTTGGTGGTGGACCTTCCATGGCCTTTACTGTGTCCTTAGTAAAGGAAAGTATTGCAGAGTTTGAAAAGGATTTCCAATAGGGTACAATAAAAATATCAAAACAAACAATAGGAGGGATTTACATGGGTGTACATACGTTAAAGGCAAAAGTTAAACGGGTAAGTGGTTTGGAGGTAGAAGGAGAATCTAGAGGTTTTAAGGTAATTATGGATGAACCTATAGATGAAGGTGGCACTGATAAGGGCATGAATCCTATGGAAATGATTTTATGTGGGCTTGGAGGGTGTCAAACCATAGTCGCTTCTGCCTTTGCCGAATCCCAGGGCATTGACTTACAAGATTTTTGGGTTGAAATTGAAGGAGATCTTGATGTTGAAGGTTTTATGGGGCTTTCTGATGTAAGACCAGGATACCAAGAAATAAGATATACTATGCATATAAAGAGCAGTTCTCCAGAGGATAAAGTGAGAGAATTTGCGAAATTCATCGACTCTAGATGCCCTGTAGGGGATAGTCTAAAAAATACTGTTAATTTTGTAGAAACCGATGTGATTATTTCAAAATAAAAAGGGCTAAAGCCCTTTTTATTTTGAAATAGGAAAGTTGGTCTTGCTGGCAGGGACTAAACTTTTCTATATTCTTATCATGACGATAGTGGTTTTTCGATAATTATTTTTAAGAGATATGGGAGGAAAGTTCATGGAGTATAAAATAGATATGCCACAGATATCAGCTAAAATAAAAGAAGGTACAGTCAGAAAGTTGTACAAGAAAAAAGGGGATACTTTAAATTTAGGAGATGAAATAGTAGACATCACAGCAGGCAAGCTTAATCATACCATCATTTCAGAATATCAAGGGAAAGTTATAGATGTTTTGGTAGAAGAAGGTCAAAAATTGCCTATAGGTCAAGTCATTATCCTCGTAGAGGGAGAGAAAATTCAAGAAGAAGTTACTACATCTAATAAGGAAGAGAAACTTGGGCATGCAAAGGATTCCTCTAAAATAAAAAGAGAAAACCTAGAAACAGATATTGCAATACTTGGTGGAGGCCCCGGAGGATATGTAGCAGCCATAATGGCTTCCCAAAGAGGAGCAAAGGTAGTATTGGTTGAGAAAGAAAAGCTAGGGGGTACCTGCCTAAACCAAGGTTGCATTCCTACCAAGGCTCTAGTAAGAGCTTCAGAAGTTTATAAAACAGTAAAAAATGCTAAGGAGTTTGGTATAAATGTAGGGAGTACATCTTTAAATTACAAAAAGGTGAAGGAAAGAAAGGATCAAGTGGTAAAGCAGTTGGTATCTGGTATAGAGCATCTTATGGAACACAACAAAATCACTGTAGTAAAGGCCGAGGGGAAATTTAAGGATAAACATACTGTGGAATATAAGGGAAGCCATGCAGAAGGGATGATAAAGGCTGATCATATCATTATCGCCACGGGTTCAAAGCCAGGTTTGATTCCTATACCAGGAGCGGATAGCAAGAATGTCATGAACAGCAACGATTTTTTAAATATGGAAAGTTTACCCTCCAGCATGACCATTATTGGTGGTGGAGTGATAGGCATGGAGGTGGCTTTTATTCTCAATAACATGGGGGTTAAAGTAAATGTTGTAGAAATGATGGATAGAATTCTTCCTATGTGCGATGGAGATATTTCCCAAGAATTACAATCCATAGCTAAGGCAGAGGGCATTCATCTTTACACCTCCTCAAAGGTGACAAAAATCTTAGAACTGGATAATGGAGACAGTGTGGTAGTACTGGAACAAGAGGGAAAGGAAAAGGCTATATATTCCCACAAGGTATTTATATCCATTGGAAGAAGTCTAAATGTAGATAATATAGGCCTAGAAGAAGTGGGCATAGAATATAGTCCAAAGGGAATTGCTGTAAATGAACATTTGCAAACCAACATTCCCAATATCTATGCCATAGGGGATGTCAATGGGAAAATATTATTGGCCCATGTTGCCTCCCATCAAGGAATAGTAGCCGTTGAAAATATTTTAGGCAGGGAGGTTTCTACAGAGGATATCATTCCTGCAGGCATTTTTACTGATCCTGAAATTGCCTATGTGGGACTGACGGAGGAAGAAGTAAAGGCTAAAAATATCAAATATAAAGTTTCCAAATTCCCCTTTGGAGCCAATGGTAAGGCCCTATCCTATGGGGCAACAGAGGGTTTTGTTAAATTAATGTGTGAGGAGAAAACACAGAAATTATTAGGAGCTCATATTATAGGGGTGCATGCCACTGATCTTATTCCCCAATTGACCTTGGCCATTAGAAAAGGATTGACTGCTGAGGATATTGCTCAGACAGTCCATGCCCATCCCACAACGGCAGAAACCATTATGGAAGCAGCCCATGATCTTATGGGGCTACCTCTACACCATATGGGGTAGTATGTTATAATAAGAGCAAAAGCTTGTATGGAGGAATTATGGAAAAGTCATATTTAGTCAATATAAAGGTTAGGGACTGTGTGGATAAAAATTTTATCATGGTGGATCAGTATACAACCTTAGGGGAACTAAACCATGCATTACTTAATCATCGGGTGAGGGAAGCTGTAATCTCTGATGATCAAGAAAACTTAATGGGTATAGTCACCACTACTGACTTGACTAAGGGATATGCTAGGGGTCTACAGGATGACAATTTTACTTATGAAGTGATGAGCAAAAACCTTGTGACGGTTTCCCCTCAAGAGGATTTATTAGAGGTTAGAAGTTATTTAAGAAAATTAGGAGTGGGGAGAGCCCCAGTTGTAGATAAGGGAAAAATGATAGGGATGTTGACCACCATATCCATATGTGATGGTTTTTCCCAAAGATTAGATAGTGCGGTGGACTTTTTACATTCCATATTTAATGAAATGGATTATGGGGTCATCATCAGTGACAGTCAGGGGAAAATTCAGTATTTTAATTACAAAATCCAAGAGATATTTGCTCTAGAGCATAATTTACTTGATGGCCCCATAGGAAACCTACTAGATGGGGAAACCTATGGAAGAAGCAAAGAGAATGAAATCATTTTTGAAATAGAAAACCAAATGTTCACCTTGCATACCTCTGAGTTTGATATGGAGCGGAAAACCTATTTTTTGACAACCCTAAAGGATATTACAAAAACCAAAGAGCTTATACAAGAATTGGATAGGACCAAGAATAAACTAATCTATCTTGAAGATAAACTGCAAAGGATAAAGCAGGATAAGGTAAGTTTTGGCGCAATTAAAACCTCCAGTAGAAAGATGGAAAATGTGATTTCCATATGTAAAAGAGTAGCAAAAACCTCGGCGACTATACTCCTCTGTGGTGAAAGTGGCACAGGGAAGGAAGTTTTTGCCGATGCTATATACGAGAGCAGCCTTATCAGCCATAAACCCTTTATTAAGGTGAATTGTGGGGCTATTCCTTACAATCTGTGTGAAAGTGAATTTTTTGGATATGAAAAGGGGGCCTTCACGGGGGCAAGCAAGGAAGGAAAAATGGGTCTATTTGAGACAGCGAATCAAGGGACCATCTTCTTAGACGAGATAGGAGAACTTCATCTAGATATGCAAGCAAAACTTTTAAGGGTATTGCAGGAGCATTCCTTTTATAGGGTAGGGGGGACAAAACCTGTGCATATCCAGGTTAGGGTGATTGCCGCTACCAATAAAGATTTAAAAGAGATGGTAAAGGAAGGGAGCTTTAGAAAGGACCTATATTATAGATTAAATGTGATAAACATCAATCTACCTTCTTTACAGGAGAGAAGAGAAGATATTATTCCCTTAGCCAAGGATTTTCTTCATATGTATTCAAAGGAATATGATGTGGATATAAAGGCTATCCAGCCCAAGGTTATAGAATATCTCACCCATTATAGCTGGCCTGGCAATATAAGAGAACTCAAAAATGTCATGGAACGACTGGTTATTTTATCAGAGGAGGGCATTATCAAGGAAAAATTCCTGCCGGAAAGTGTGATTAATAGTCCCCAAGAGAATAATATTTTAGGAATAGAGGACGAAAAAGAACTTATCCAACGGGCAATTAAAAAATATAAATATAAAACTAAGGTAGCTGAGGCACTGAACATGCCTAGAAGTACCCTATATTATAAAATGAAAGCCTATAATATTGATTTGTAATAATAAATAGACAAAGAGTAGAACAACTTTTTGCCTTTTCTTGAGGAAAAGATTTGGAGAACAAGTTTTGTCATAAATAATAAGGACTTTCCCAATAAACAAGGAAGATAATATAATATAAATCATAATAGATAAGAAAGGTGTAATTTGGTTCCAATGAAGAAAAGAGAGAAAAGTGCCCAATATATGCAACAATACCAAGAAATTTTCCAGTGTCCTATTTGCATGGCAGATATGAAGATTGTAGACTTAAAGAGTTTAATATGCACAAATAATCATACCTTTGACGTAACGAAACAGGGATATATCAATCTGCTAAATAGCTCTTCAAAAACCAAATACAATAAAAAATTATTTGAATCCCGTAAAAGTATAGTAGATAGTGGATTATTTGTGCCCCTGCATGAAAGGATTAGTCAATTGATAGCCAATGGGGTAGGGGGAGAGGAAAGGATAAACATTTTAGACGCAGGTTGCGGAGAAGGCAGCCATCTTGCCTATATAAAAGACAATATAGATAAGAAGTTATCTACCGATGTGTTAGGTGTAGGTATTGATATCGCTAAGGAAGGAATTGTTGTGGCAGCCAGAAACCATATGGATTTTCTTTGGACGGTGGGGGATTTAGCCAAAACTCCCTTTCAGGAGAAGTGCTTTGATATTGTTTTGAATATTTTATCTCCTGCTAATTATGGGGAATTTAAAAGACTACTAAAAGACAATAGTATGGTGGTAAAAATCATACCCCAAAGGGAGTATTTAAAAGAATTACGGGAGATCATTTTAGAAGAATCTAGGGAAGAATCTTATAATAATGAGAGCATAGTAAAAAAATTTAAAGAAAATTTTAGGATTATGGAGAGGCACCCCTTAAGCTATATCTTCCCCTTAGATAAGTCCCTAATTCCGGAATTAATCCTTATGACTCCCCTATCGTGGAGTATAAAAGAAGAGAGTCTACAGGAATATTTAAAAACAGATTTAGACCACATTACTATTGATTTTGATATATTGATAGGTAAACCTTAAGAAAAAAATGAAAAAAAGAATAGATTTTGTTTACCCTCTACGATTAGAGTTTTCTCTAATTGTAGAGATTTTTTTTGTGATGAAAGGGACTTAGAAGGTTTACCATCTTTACCTTCTAAGTCCCTTTCATAAATTTTAGGGGAACAAAAAATTGTTGACAATTTGAGACTCATATTATAAAGTATAGTAAGTTGGTAGGAATACATGGAATTAAAGTGATGAAGGAAGGGGGAGAAGGATGATTCAATTGCTTGATGTCAGTAAAACCTTTGAGAGTAAGGCGGGAAAGGTACATGCTCTAAAGCATGTGAATATGACCATTGAAGAGGGAGATGTTTTTGGGGTTATTGGATTTAGTGGTGCCGGCAAATCCACCTTAATTCGTCTAGTAAATGGATTAGAAAAGCCTACTAATGGAAGGGTGTTTGTAAAGGGGCAGGAAATGGGAGAACTCCCTAAATCTCATCTTAGAAAGATGAGGAAGGAAATCGGTATGGTTTTTCAACAATTTAATCTCCTAAACGCTAAGACAGTTTATGCGAATGTTGCTATGCCCTTAGTTTTAGATAAGATACCAAAGCAAGATATCCAAAAACGTGTGATGCGATTATTAGAATATGTAGGATTGGAAGATAAAGCAGATGCATACCCCAATGAATTGTCTGGGGGGCAAAAGCAAAGAGTGGGAATTGCAAGGGCACTGGCTACAAACCCAAGCATTTTATTATGCGATGAGGCTACTAGTGCTTTAGATCCTAAAACCACTTTATCTATTCTAGAATTATTAAAAAAGATTAATCATGAATTGAATATCACTATTTTAATCATTACCCATGAAATGAATGTCATTAAGAATATCTGCAACAAAGTGGCTGTTATGGAAGATGGAGCAGTTATCGAGGAGGGAAAGGTCATTGATGTTTTCGGAAATCCTCAAAAGGAAGTGACAAAGGATTTTGTGAAAACAGTTATTGACGATACTCTTCCAGAGGGAATGATGAAAAAATTAAAAAGGGATAGGTCCAATAGCTCGATTCTAAGGCTAAAAACCATAGGTGATTATGGAAAAAACGCTCTATTATCGGAGATCAACAAGGAATTTGATATTACTACCCATATTCTATTTGCCAGTGTAAGCGAATTAAGGGAAAATACGTTGAGTATTGTGATTGTGGAAATAGAGGGAACACCTATTGAGAGAGAAAGAGCTCTTGCTCATATTCAATCAAAGGGAATACTCTATGAAAGGATGGAACTATGATGGGATTTAAAGATTTATTGGGAATTACTCCAGACAAACTAATTTTATCCATTCAGCAAAGCATCTATATGATAGGAATAGCCTTGCTTATTGGTGCCCTCATAGGAATTCCCCTAGGAATACTATTGGTTCTTACAAAAAAGGATGGCCTATTGAAAAATACGCTATTATTTTTTGTTTTGAATAATGTAATTAATATCATCCGCTCTATACCCTTTGTGATATTACTTATATTTATCATGCCAATGACCCGAGCTTTAATGGGTACGACCATAGGTTCCAACGCGGCTATTGTGCCCCTTGTGGCCTATATCAGTCCCTATATAGCTAGATTGGTAGAAAATTCCTTGCTAGAGGTAGACAAAGGGATTATAGAAGCAGCGGAAGCTATGGGAGCAACTACATTTCAAATCATATGGTATTTTTTATTGCCAGAGGCTTTAGGATCCTTGATATTGGCCCTAACCACAGGAACTATTGGCTTAATAGGTGCTTCTGCAATGGCAGGGATTATAGGGGGAGGGGGAGTAGGAGATTTAGCATTGACCTACGGATATCAAAGAATGAATACTCCCCTTATGGTTGTTACGGTGATTATTTTGGTCGTTTTTGTACAAATTATTCAAAGCCTTGGAAATTACTATTCAAGGAAGATTAGAAAAAACTAGGAGGGAAAACATGAAAACAATAAAGAAATCATTTATTCTATTAATGTCTTTAGTTTTACTATTGGGGATTATTACAGGGTGTGGACAAAAAACAGAAACAACAGCGGATAAGGATCAAGCCACAAAAAAAGAAATTACAGTGGGAGTATCCCAGGGTCCTTATAATGTTTTATTCGATGAGGCGGTAAAACCCATCTTGGAAAAACAGGGATATACAGTAAAATCAGTAGAGTTCCAAGACTTACTCCAATCTGAAATTGCTCTTAATAACAATGAGATAGATTTTAATGTGGCTCAACATACTGCCTATGCAGAAAATTTCAATGAAGCCCATGATGGTCGTTTAGTCGCTATTACCCCAATTCCCACTGTACCAGCAGGGATATTTTCGGCCACCAATACATCTGTTGACCAGATTGAAGAAGGTGACAAAATAGCTATTCCCAATGATGCTTCCAATGCAGCTAGAGCATATGCTTTACTACAAAAAGCTGGGTGGATTAGCTTAAAAGAAGATGTTGAATTATTAACAGCCAGTGTAGATGATGTAATTGAAAATCCTTATAACCTTGAATTTGTAGAAATGGAATCTTTAAATATACCCAGAGCTTTACAGGATTTTGATTTTGCTGTTATTACGGGTTCCATTGTCTATAATGCAAAAATAGATACATCCACAGTATTATTGCAAGAAGATATTTTAAAACATCTAGAACTCGTGGTGGTTGTAAATGAAGAGGATAAAGATACCCAGTGGGCAAAGGATATTGTAGAGGCCTATCATTCAGATGAGTTTAAGAAATACATGGAGGAAAATAATTCCGATAACTTTTGGTATGTACCGGATGAGTTGAAATAATAGAGAGTATTTTATAAAAATAAACCCAATGTAAAAGAGGGAAAAGAAAAAATGAAAAAGTGGTTTAGTCATTTTTTAAAAAAATTAGAACAGGCCAATAAAGAAAATTTTGGGAGTGAAAGAATGGACTGTTGTGCAGTCAATCAAAAGAGTAACCATGATAGAAATACAAATAAAGGGAAACAAACCAAGGATAGAAATTTTCAATAAAAGAAAAGTTCTCTATTCTCTTGCAAAAAACATTTGACAAAATAAAACAAATGTGCTAGTATAAGTCACAATAAATAAAATATTGAAATCCTCATCCTTCTGGGTGAGGTAGAGGCGCGGTATCTATGAGTATCTATATCGAGGTTGGAAGCCAATGACCTATAGAGAAAGGAGCCACCGCCGAAGTGTCAGACACCAAAATCTGATGCTGGGTCTATATCGAATAGGTATAGGACTGACGTCATGGTATTTGCTCAGTACTTTGATGTTGTGCTATCTCACATTGAGCCAGGAAGGAGGAGAGAGGATACCTAGCTTTGCTATAGGCATATCATCACCTAACAAATCCTGTTAGGTGTTTTTTATTTTTAAGGGATGATTATTCGAATAAAGATTAAGGAGAGAATGTAAAATGAAAAAAAGATTATGGGTATTGACCACTATAGTATTATTGGCCATGACAATATTTGCAGGCTGTGGCTCTAGTCCAGCAGATACTTCGGAAGCAGGAAATGAAGCCAGTGATGATGTTTTTAGAGTCGGACTGGAAGCAGGATATGCACCCTTTAACTGGACACAAATCGATGATTCCAACGGAGGAGTACAAATTGAAGGCAGTGCAGAATATGCAGGGGGATATGATGTAGAAATAGCGAAAAAGATTGCAGAGGGATTAGGAAAGGAATTAGTCATTATAAAGACCGAATGGGATGGATTGACTCCTGCATTAACTTCTGGAAAAATTGATGCCATTGTTGCAGGGATGTCTCCTACAGCAAAGAGAGCAGAAACCGTTGATTTTTCCGATACTTATTACAAATCAGATTTGGTCATGGTTGTGAAAAAGGGAGGAGCTTATGAAGGTGCTACTTCTCTAAAGGATTTCAAAGGAGCAAAGATCACTGCTCAATTAAATACTTTTCATTATTCCGTTATTGATCAAATTGAAGGCGTCATACAGGAGACAGCTATGGATAATTTTCCTGCCATGAGAGTGGCCCTAGAATCTGGTATGATCGATGGATATGTATCCGAACGTCCAGAGGGAGTCAGTGCAACCGCTGCCAATGAAAACTTTGCTATGGTAGAATTTACAGATGGATTTAAAACCTCTGATGAGGATACGGCCATTGCTGTAGGTCTCCCCAAGGGAAGCACTTTAACTGAAAAAATAAATGAAATATTAGCAACCATTTCAGAAGATGAACGCACGACCCTTATGGATGAAGCCATTAAAAATCAGCCATCGTCAAATTAAAGAAGCTATAAAATAGAAGGTAAGCCTGAGTATCAGGAAAAGAGATCGAAGATAAGAAAGAGCTATGCCTATTATCAGAGTACTTACCTATAGGAAAAAAATCAGAGAAAAAGAATCTTAGGATGTCCATAGATTTTGTAGAGTTTTAGAGGAGGGACGACATGACTTATGAGTGGTTGGTAAGAATTTTGGCGGATTATTGGCCTATGTTTTTACGAGGAGCTGGAGTGACATTATTTATTTCCATAATTGGTACCATCCTGGGAACAATTATAGGTTTATTAACGGGAGTTATACGTACAATCCCTATGCCGGAAAGAGGAGGGAAAAGAATCTTATTAAAGTTTCTCAATATCCTTCTCAGTGCATATATAGAATTTTTCCGAGGGACTCCAATGATTGTGCAGGCTATGGTGTTTTATTATGGCTCAGCACAGTTCTTAGGTATTCACATGGATAAATTGGGGGCGGCAATTTTTATTGTATCCATTAATACGGGAGCCTATATGGCAGAGATTGTGCGGGGAGGAATTATTTCTGTCGACCGGGGACAATTTGAAGCAGCTCAAGCCATAGGGATGAATCATGTGCAAACCATGAAAAATGTAGTATTACCCCAGGTAATTCGTAATATCTTACCTGCCACCGGTAATGAGTTTGTAGTCAATATTAAAGATACCTCAGTGCTAAATGTCATCTCGGTATCAGAATTATATTTCCAGACTAAATCCATTGCAGGAAATAATTTTAGATATTTTGAAGCATTTTTTATCACAAGTATTATTTATCTTGTGATGACCTTTACTGTGACGAGAATTCTTCGTGGGATTGAAAGAAAGCTGGATGGTCCAGAAAATTATAATCTTATTGGAAATCAAATGCAGGTGCAAAGACCGGAGGATAGATTGCGCAGGGAAAATAAAATGTAGAGAGGAGGGTGACCATGGAAAGAGTAATCGACATACAACATTTAAGTAAGACCTTTGGAAACAACCAAGTTCTGAAGGACATTAATTTCTCAGTGAACAAAGGAGAAGTAGTTTGCGTCATTGGATCCTCAGGATCTGGAAAGTCCACTCTTCTTCGTTGCATCAATCTTTTGGAAAAACCCAGTGGTGGAGCAATTATTTATAATGAAGAAAATATATTAAAGGATGAACATGATATCTATAAATACCGAACAAGGCTTGGCATGGTATTTCAGCAATTTAATTTATTTAATAATCATGATGTATTAAGCAATTGTACCATAGGACAAAGAAAAGTATTGGGTCGCTCTCAGCAAGAGGCAGAAAAAGTTGCCATGAAGTATTTGGAGGTTGTAGGGATGGCTCAATATATCCACGCCAAGCCAAAACAATTATCGGGAGGACAAAAGCAAAGGGTAGCCATCGCTAGGGCACTTTCTATGGAACCAGATGTTATGCTTTTTGATGAACCCACCTCCGCCCTTGATCCTGAAATGGTAGGAGAAGTCCTAAAAGTCATGAAGCAACTTGCCCAAAGCGGTCTTACCATGATGGTAGTCACCCATGAAATGGGCTTTGCCAAAGAGGTGGCGGATCGTGTAGTGTTCATGGATAAGGGAGTTATTGCGGAGGAAGGAAATCCAGAACAAATCTTCAACCATCCAACCCAGGAAAGAACCAAACAATTTTTAAAGCGTATATTAAATAAAGGATAGAGTAATTTATCATACTCTATCCTTTATTTTTATTCAAATAGTTTTAAATACTCTCCATAACCCTCTTTTTCTAGATCTTCCTTTTTTATAAATCGCAAAGAAGCACTATTAATGCAATATCTCATGCCTCCCTTATCCCTTGGCCCATCAGGGAATAGATGCCCCAGATGGGAATTTCCATACTTGCTTCTTACTTCGGTTCTCCTCATGCCATGGCTGGCATCTGATTTCTCTACAATATGCTCATCGTGAATACTTTTATAAAAACTAGGCCATCCACAACCGGCATCATATTTATGCTGGGAACTAAATAGTGGCTCTCCTGATACGATGTCTACATATATTCCCTCTGCCTCAAAATTCCAAAAATCATTATCAAAGGGTCTTTCAGTAAAATCATTTTGGGTAACATCATATTGAAGAGGAGAAAGTTTTTCCTTTAATACTGTTTTATCAGGTTTTTTATATTTCTTATCCATTGGTTTCCTCCATTCTATTGGAAATTTATTGCCTGATTAACCTTATGGAATATTATACCCATTTAGTAGATATTTCAATTATTCATATATTTTCCTATGGAAATGGGTAAAGGGGAATTCATAGGATTTTAAAGGAATTTTAAGAAAGAAAATAGAAGTTAAAGAGAGAATAAGGATTAAAAGCATTCATATAAATTTAGATAAAAGCGAAAAGGAGGAAAAAAATGAAAATAATAAAGGGGAATAATGTAATCTTTTCTTTTAAGCCTAAAATGGAGCCAGTACAAAAGGTTAATCCCAAGGAAGTTTTTAAAGTGATAACCAATGATTGTTTTTATGGACAAATATCTTCCGAGGAGCAAACATTGGACACCTTAGATTATTCCAGGGTTAACCCTGCCACAGGACCAATATTCGTAGAAGGGGCAGATCCAGGGGATTTATTAAAAGTTAAAATTCTTAAGATTGATATTCACTCCCAGGGGATTGGACTTACTATGGGGGGACAAGGGATTTTAGGGAATAAAGCCACAAAAACAGTGACCAAAATTCTTCCTATAGAAAATGGACATTGTAGGTTTAATGATATTTATCTTCCTATTAAACCTATGATTGGGGTTATTGGGGTAGCTCCCTCCCAGGAGGAAGGAGAGTTTATTACGGCTACTCCTTGGAAACACGGAGGAAATATGGATACTACAGATATTTGTGAGGGGTCAACCCTGTATTTCCCTGTAGTGCAAGAAGGCGCTCTTTTGGCCCTAGGTGATTTACATGGGGTGATGGGGGATGGAGAGGTATGCTTTACGGGATGCGAAATTGGTGGAGAAGTTATTTTACAGGTAGATGTGATAAAAGGCAAGACAACTACTTGGCCTCTATTAGAAACCATAGATTCGACCATGATAGTGGGTTCAGGAAAAACCTTGGAGGAAGCTGCTGAAGCCGCAACTGATCAAGCGGTTGAGCTTCTGAAAAAAGGTCTTGGTCTACCATGGGAAGAGGCCTATATATTAGCCAGCATTTCCATGGACTTAAAAATTAGCCAAGTGGTTAATCCCAATAAAACCATAAGAGCAGCTATTCCAAAAACGATATTGCCCACTGAATTATTAATTCAATCCATATAGTTAAGTAAGAGCTATAGTAAATAAGTGGATAAAGGAGTACACTTATTTACTATAGATAAAGAAATTTCTACCTCCTCTAATCATTAGAGACAAAATAAAAGTCAATAAACGCGGGGATTTATCTATCCCAAGGAGGAGTTAAAGAACAAAAAAACAAAAAGGGATTTTTAGGATAAAATTGGGAACCCTATAGAAAATATAGTTTTTAGGTAGGTGAATCTATGAGAGAAGCAATGTTTTATGAAAAGAAAGAGGATTATATTCATTGTTATCTTTGTCCCCATCATTGTCAGATAAAAGAGGGGAATAGGGGGCGTTGTAATGTGCGCAAGGTCATTGATGGAAAGCTTTACTCCTTAAACTATGGGGAAGTTTCCGCAATGTATGTAGATCCTATTGAGAAAAAGCCTTTAAGGGATTGGATGCCCGGTAGTGAAGTTTTATCCTTTGGGAGCTTTGGATGCAATTTTCATTGCCAGTTTTGTCAAAACCATAATATTAGTATGGAAAGACCCATGACCATGCCTACTACCCCTGGGGAAATTGTGGATAGGACTTTAGAGTATAAAGTACCTTCCATTGCCTATACCTATAATGAACCTACTATTTTCTATGAGATGATGTGGGATGTGGCAAGATTGGCGAAAAAGAACAATCTTAAAAATGTGCTCATTACAAATGGATATATAGAAAAAGAAGCCCTGATTCATCTTTTACAGAGCATAGATGCTATGAATATTGATCTTAAAACCTATAGTGATGACATCTATAAAAAAATGGGGGGCCACTCTGTTTCTAATATTTTGCATACAATAGAAGAAGCTTCCCAAAAATGTCATGTGGAAATATCTCTACTTATTGTACCGGGGATTAACGATGATTTGAAGCAGATACAAGCATTATTTGATAGGTTAAGAGAAATAAACAGTGACTTAGTACTGCATATTTCTAGGTATTTTCCCATATATCATTATCATGAGGATCCTACAGATATAGACCTCATGAAAAGAATACAGGAAAAAGCCTTAACATATTTTGAAAAAGTTTATTTAGAGAATGTATAATCATAAAGATGGAGGCATTGTCCTCAAAATAAAATTTGGCCTATGCAAATAGGCCAAATTTTATTTCCAGCCAATAGACAATGATTCCCATGATTAGGGCGGGGATAGTGTTGAACACTGTAGCCCAAAAGGAAGACCTCTTATCAATAGCCAATAGGGGAAATAGAGCATCTCCATCTTGAGAAATAGCATTGGCCAATAGGGCAGCAAAGGGAACCATACCTTGGGTGTACAGTGTAACAAAAATAATTTGAGGTCCACAGCCAGGAATAATGCCGATTGCTGTACCTATTAAAACAGCTAATAAGCCTGTAGAAGTTAAAAAGCCTGTAATCAAGGTTTCACCAGCGGCATAACTTCCACCCCCTAGGCCTAATACCATAAAATTATAGACCAAATAGGCTACAAAGACCCATGTACCTACAAAGGCAGTTTCCTGAGCATTGTGAATTAATGTTTCTTTTAAAGACATGGCCTTCATCTCGACTTCCTCATGGGTATCATCTTGGAGAAATTTTTTTCCCATCACCATCATGAATATGGAAAAGAGGATTCCTATAATTCCTAACATAGTACCCAAATGAGGAATAGCCAATTCATTTAATTCAATTTGCATCAAGTCTAAAATTCCAAAGACTAAGCCAATGGCTATGAGAATCCAATAAGCAATATACCCTTGATGAGTGAACTTATAACCAAAGGTATTGGGATTTTGGTGACCTTTTATTTCATGATGAAGAATGAGATCAATTTCATCTCCTTCATGATGACCAATATGTTTTACTAACTCTGTATTACCTTCCACAATTGGATGGCCCTCTAGGTTTTGTGCACTATGGTCCATATTTTTATGAAGTTCCTCTGATTCTTTTCGATTTTTCAATTTTATCTTTTTGAGAAGTCTATCTCCAAAATTAAAATAATCCACAATATATCCTGTGATAATGGCAGCAATAAAGGAGAATAGACTGACTAAAATATACTTCCCTGGCATTATCGTCATAATGACAAAGGCCGAGTCCCCCATGGTGGCGATTAAAGTGGCTACTACTGTTCCAAAACTTACGACGCCAGCGGGAAATAGGGGCATGACAAAGATAGCTCCACCACATCCCGGAGTCAATCCCAGCAAAGCCCCTATGATCGGTTGTATGCTTTTTGATTCTTGGATGACCTTTACCAGTTTACCGGACTGGGAAAAATTGATATAACCAAATATGATGAGCACTGCTCCTACAAAGGCAGTTACCTCTATAAAAGCACTTTGGGCACTATCGAAAATAACTTGTAAGATTTCACTGGCCATATGCTTCACTCCCTTTTTATTATATTCAAGACATAATATATTCTAATACCCATAAAAGAGCAATACAAAACAAATAACTTAGAGCACCGTTTACTCGGTGGCCTCTTCATTGACAAATGATAAAGATCAGGATATTATATGAAGGTGACCGACCAGTCGGTCGGAAAGATAGGGAGGCGTATACATGTTAGCAAAATATAGCGTAAAAAAACCTTTCACAGTCTTTGTGGCTGTGATTTTAGTACTTATATTAGGTACTATTTCCTTTATGAATTTGAAAACAGACTTATTACCCAGCCTAGATTTACCTTATATGGTAGTCATGACACCCTATCCCGGGGCCAGTCCAGAAGAGGTGGAAATGGTAGTCACCAAACCAGTGGAGCAGATTTTAGCTACCACAAGTAATATCAAGAACATAAATTCCATATCCGATGAAAATTCCTCCATGATTATTTTAGAGTTTGACAACAATGTGAACATGGATTCTGCAATTATTGAGGTAAATAGCAGTTTAGATTTGATTAAAGCAAATTGGAATGACGAGGTCGGTACGCCTAGCATCATCAAAATGAATCCAGATATGTTGCCCGTGATGATCTCGGCAGTGGACGTCAAGGGAATGAATGTTTCAGAGGTATCCAAGCTAGCCAGGGATAGCATTATACCTGAACTAGAGAGCGTAGAAGGTGTGGCTTCTGTAACTGGACAAGGATTAGTAGAAGATAGCATAGAAGTAAAGATTAGCTCAGATAAGATCGAAAATTTAAATAAGAAGATTTTAAAGAACATAGATAGTGAACTTTCCAAGGCTGAAAGTCAATTATTAAAAGCCAAAGAGGAAGTGAATCAGGGTCTATCCCAATTAAAATCTGAAGAGAAAAAGCAAAGTGCTAAACTAGCCGAAGGAGAGCAGGCTTTAGATTTAGCTAAGTCTGAAATGGAAAAGGCAGAAACACAATTAAATACTGCAGAAAGAGAATTAAAAGAAAAAAAGAATCAAGCCGAAACAGCTCTTACTGCATTAGAAATGATCCTAAGTGGGAAAGCTGATCTTGGGGATTTAGAGGATAGACTCACCCAAGAACAAAAGCAAGAATTACAGGGCATTGTAAATCAAGGAATTTCCCAATTAAAAGCGAAAAAAGATGAATTAACAGCCGCTGTAGTTGAAATGGATAAAGGTTTAGAAGAAATAAAATTACAAAAAGCTACTTTAGCTTCGAAAAAGAATGAAGTTGGAAAGCAAGAAGAACAACTAAAACAGGGTAAAGCCACCCTAGATACAGAAATGAATAAGGCTAAAGTAGAATTGGAAAAAGGCCAATCTACCATCGAAGACAACTTAGCAAAGCTAGATGATTCTAAAGAAGAAGCTTTCAAAAAAGCAGATTTAGAAGGGATGATCACAGAAGATATGATCGGAGGCATCTTGACTGCCCAAAACTTTTCTATGCCTGCTGGTTATGTATCCGAAGATGGAATTGATTATCTTGTAAAAGTTGGAGATAAAATAGGCACAGAACAGGAAATCGGTCAGCTTCTTTTGTTTGATACCAAAGTAGATAGTGTAGGCAAGGTATATTTAAAGGATGTAGCAGATATCCAAAACACAAACAATGCCGAAGAACTATATGCCAAAGTCAATGGAAAGGATGCAGTAATTTTAAGCTTTCAAAAGCAAAGCAACTACTCTACTGCTGAGGTAAGTAAAAGCATTAGGGAAAAAATAAATGAAATGACTGATAAAGATCAAAATCTTACCATAAGCAATTTAATGGATCAGGGAATATATATTGATATTGTAGTGGATTCAGTATTAAGCAATTTAATTTATGGAGGAATTTTAGCCATAGCCATTTTATTACTGTTTTTGAGAGATATAAAACCTACCCTCATTGTTGCCCTATCTATACCCATTAGCTTAGTTTTTGCTATTGCCATGATGTACTTTACCGGGGTAACCATTAACATCATTTCCCTGGGAGGATTAGCTTTGGGAGTAGGTATGCTGGTAGATAACTCTGTGGTGGTTATTGAAAATGTCTATCGATTAAAAAACAATGGATTATCCTCCTACCAAGCCTCTATCGAAGGAGCCAAGCAAGTATCGGGAGCTTTAGCAGCCTCCACCTTAACCACTATAGCGGTATTTCTACCTGTGGTTTTCACCAATGGCATATCCAGACAAATATTTACCGACATGGGATTGACCATTGCTTATTCTTTGATTGCCAGTCTTATTGTAGCCTTAACTTTAGTGCCTGTCATGTCTTCTACTATTTTTAAAAACTTAAAGGACAAAGACCATAAGTTTTTTGATAAAATAGTAGCTTCCTACGAAAGGATACTAAAAACAGCACTACAACATAAATTTATTGTTATGATTCTTGTAGTGGCATTACTTGGAGCCAGTGTATTTTCAGCCTTTACCATGGGTACGGCCTTTATTCCAGAGATGGAAGGCGCAGAAATGTCTGTAACCATCGAAATGGATAAAGACAGCACCTTTAAGGATAGGACCGACATGACCAATACTGTGGTAGATAGAATAATGGAAATTGAAGGAATTGAAACCATAGGAGCATTTTCAGGGGGGACTATGGGTGGCATGGGCTCTGGTGGTGGCGAAAATATGTCCCTATATATCTTGTTAGAAGAAAATAAGACCCTCACCAATAGAGAAATTGAAAAAGAAATACAGGATAAAACAAAGGATTTAGAGGCAGACCTTGTTGTAAGCACTTCAAATATGAATATGGGAGCCATAGCAGGAGAAGGCATCCAGGTGATAATAAAAGGAAATGAAATTGATCAGTTAAGAGAAATATCCCATGATATAGCGGATATATTAAAGGGTACAAAAGGAACTACCGAGATTGAAACAGGTTTTGAGGAAAATGCTGTAGAGATAAGAATTACCGTGGATAAAGAAAAAGCTATGGAAGAAGGCCTTACCGTTGCCCAAGTTTATTCCCAGATAAGTAAGTTGATCTCAGAAGGGAAGACGGCTACAACCATCAATACCGATAATAAAGAATATCCAGTCGTTGTGGTAAATAGTAAAAATGAAAATATCCTTCCAGAGGATTTAGAAGATCTGGAAATGACTATAGAAAAAGAGGGAGAAAGCAAATCTATTAAAGTAGGAGATATTGCTAAGATAACCCAAGTCCAAGGTTTATCTTCTATTCGAAGAGAAGCCCAGGAAAGATATGTTTCAGTAGCAGCCAGTATTGCTTCTGATCACAATATAGGTCTAGTGAGTAGAGAATTTGAAAGTAAGTTAAAGGACTATGATGTTCCTGAAGGATACAAAGTAGAACTTTCCGGGGAAAATGAAACCATCAATGATACCTTAAAGGACCTTATTTACATGATTGGATTGGCCATCGTCTTTATCTATTTGATTATGGTAGCCCAATTCCAATCCCTATTATCTCCCTTTATCGTGATGTTTACCATTCCCTTAGCCTTCACAGGAGGACTCCTGGCCTTATGGATAACAGGAAATGAAATCAGTATGATTTCTATGCTTGGATTTTTAGTATTAAGTGGAGTAGTGGTGAACAACGGTATAGTATTTGTGGACTACACCAATCAATTAAGGAAGAATGGATTAGGAAAAAGGGAAGCCCTTATAGAAACAGGAAAAGTCAGATTGCGCCCCATCCTAATGACGGCCATCACCACCATCCTTGGTTTATCCACTCTAGCCTTTGGTGTGGGCATGGGTGCCGAAATGCTACAACCTTTGGCCATTGTAGCCATAGGAGGATTAACTTACGCCACTATCCTTACTCTATTTGTAGTACCTGTGATGTATGATGTATTTCATAGAAATAAAAAGAGCATAAACAATAGGGATGAGGAAGAATAAAATGTCGGAAATCAAATATTCTGAAAAGGAAAAGGCCATTTTAAATGGCATGATTAACTTAATAAAAAGCGGAGCCAATCCTTATCTAGTCAAGGTCTCTGATATAGCAAAGTCTGCTGGAGTAGGGAAGGGAACCATCTATGATTATTTTCAGACAAAAGAGGAGGTCATTCTAAAGGCTATGCTTTTAAATATCAGCAATGAAATAGATTTGCTAGCCAAAAGAATTGACGCCAAAAGTAGATTTAAAGAAAAGTATTATGAAGTATTAAGTAGTATTGTAGAGAACTTGCAAAACAAGTTTTCTACATTTAACATTCTCATTTCATCGGGGAAACTACCAGAATTTAAAGATAACCATATGCAAGGCAATCACCATTGTTCCTCCCACCGCAACAGGATTGAGGCCATAATTGATCAATTATTGTCTGCGGGTTATAAGGAAGGTGCGATTAAAGATATTGAGTCCAAAGCTTATCAAAGAATGGTAATGAATGGTTCCTTATTTGCCTTTGGAAATTATCTAACCATGCAAAAACATTACCCGGGGATCAGTTTACAAGAGGCCATGGATTATTCTTATAAAATCATCATGAAATCTTTAAACTAATCCATTATATCTAGAGGGGAAGAAGGTGCCCCCTGAATAAAAAATACTAGATAAAGGGTTAGGCTGAATGAGCCTAACCCTTTATTTTGTTGAAAAAGTCCTATTTTGTGTCATTCTGAATGTAGCGTAGCCAAGAACTTTAATGGAGCTTAAATGCTAGATTCTTCCCTATGCTCAAAATGAAAAATTCAGGAATTTTGCTTTATAGATCGCAGATGCTTTCTTAGATTCTATTTAAAGAGGAAATTTTTAATACCAAGGATATGATATAATAAATTATTAGGGAACTTATTATGTGAGCTAATGAAGATTAAAGAGTGAGCATATAAAAACAATAGAACGAAGAAAGCATATAAGGGTGTGAAAAATGTTTGCATTAACAGAAGACCAGATAATGAATTTGTGTAATGGTAGTTATGTCTACTATAAAGGAAAACAATATTATGAACATTCTAGGGTGAAAACCTTAGAATTTGATTCTAAAATAAATGGATTTTTGGCCCTTGTTACCGGCAGAGAAAACTACAGAGTGAAAACATATTTTGATGAAGTTGGAGATTTTGAGGATGCCTCTTGTACATGTCTTGCCTATAAATCCTATATGGGCTATTGCAAGCATATAGTAGCCGTACTTCTTACTATTAAAGATGATAAACAGAGTACGGCTAGAATATTGGAAAACAGGAGAAAAGAAGGGATAAGAAATATCATAAATTATTTTAGCTATGATGGAGTCCAGCCGAAGGTTCCTCTAAGTCTAGAAATTAACTATGAATTTAACAATAGCGGGAATCACATGACTGATTATTCTTCCCTCTTGCACTTTAAAATAGGAGAACAAAAGCTTTATGTCATGAAAAGTCCTAAAACCTTTATCCATCACCTCAATAAAAATGAGCCCTTAGAATACGGAAAGGCCTTTACTTTTTTGCCCTATAAGCACTCCTTTAATGCCCAAGACCAACCTATTATTGATATGATCAAAGAAAAGGTGGAGGAAGAAAAGATTACAAATATATCTTCCTGGGGCTATAATAAAAACAGCATATTTAACGGGAAACACATGATTCTTTCTCCCACTTCTGTAAAAAGATTTTTTCACATGATGGGCAATAGAAAGTTTAATGCCTGTATTGATGGCGTTATCTATAAGGATATCGGTATTTTAGAAGAGGATCTTCCTCTGGCATTTAAATTAAACAAGGATAAAAATAATATGTTCTTGGAGATATTAGGCAATGCAAAGATACAAGCGTTGACAGAGGATGGCTCCTATTATTTTTACGAGGACAATATTTATTGTATATCACCAGAGCAACAAAAATATTTTACTCCTATTTATACAAGCCTTGTGCAGGAGGAAAAAAACATCCTTCACATTCCCCAAGACTATAAAGAAAATTTTGTCAGTCAGGTGCTTCCCTTTGTGGAAAAGATCGGAAGCCTAGGAATAGATAAGAAAATAGAAACTTCTATATACAAGCCTGAGTTTAGGGCAGAAATATATTTAGACAAAAAAGATAAAATGGTTACGGTGGAAGTAAAATATATTTATGGAGATATTACCATAAATCCCTTTGAGGAATACCACAAAAGTGCAGAGGAACAGAGAATTTTGGTAAGAAATATAGAAAAAGAAGGGCAAATCATTAGCCTGTTGGAAGAGGCTGAATTTAAGGTGTCCAGCGAGTATATCTACCTAGAAGGGGATGAAAAGATTTATGAATTTATTCAGAAGGATATCCCGGCTCTGCACCAATTAAGTGAGGTGTATTATTCTGATGCCTTTAAGTCTATCAAAATGTATAATCAATCCTCATTGTCAGCAAGGATGAGATTAAATGAAGATACCAATATTTTAGAATTTAGCTTTGCCATTGACGGTATAGATAAAAGCGAGATTGCCGATGTGTTTATGGCCCTACAGGAAAAGAAAAAGTACTATAGACTAAAAAAGGGTGGTTTTCTGCCATTGAACCTAGAGGGGTTGGAGGAATTTACTAAGATGATTGATTATCTTTCTATTTCTCTAGAGGATCTAGACCAGGATATTATCCAACTCCCAAAGTATAGGGCTCTTTATTTAGATGAAATGATGAAAGAGACTAAAGTAAAAAATGTTCAAAGAAATATAGCCTTTAAGTCGCTTATTCAAAATATTAAGGAACCCGCTGATCTAGATTATCAGGTGCCAGCATCCTTTGAGAACATATTAAGGCCATACCAGATAACAGGTTTTAAATGGTTAAAGACTCTTGCTGAGTATAAGATGGGTGGGATTTTAGCCGATGATATGGGTTTAGGGAAAACCATTCAAATTTTGGCCTTGTTGCTATCCGAGAAAGAAGAAAAGGGGAGAAAGCCTTCTCTAGTTGTGGCGCCAACATCCCTAGTATATAATTGGATGGCGGAGGTGGAAAAATTTGCACCTCAGCTAAAAACTTTGGTGATTGCAGGTAACAAAGAAGAAAGACAGCAAAATATAGATGCTTTATCAGAATATGACCTTATTGTGACTTCCTATCCTTTGATTAGAAGGGATATAGAATGCTATCAAGGTAAAAAATTTAGATGCTGTATATTGGATGAGGCACAACACATCAAAAATCCATCTTCTCAAAATGCAACATCGGTAAAAGAAATCACAGCAGAAAATTATTTTTCCCTCACAGGTACCCCTATCGAAAATTCCTTGACCGAGCTTTGGTCTATATTTGATTTTATTATGCCGGGGTATTTGTTAACCCATGGAAGATTTGTGAAGAAGTATGAAAGATCCATTATCAAGGAGGAGAATAAGGAAGCCCTAAAGCAGCTTAAAAAGCAAATAGCCCCTTTTATTTTAAGAAGGATGAAGAAAGAAGTCCTTATGGAGCTGCCTGATAAAATAGAAAATAAATTGATGGTAGAGCTGACCAAGGAGCAAAAACTGATTTATTTAAGTTATTTAAGCCAAATAAAGGGTGAAATCAATGATGAAATTAAGGAAAAGGGCTTTGGAAGGAGCCATATAAAAATACTAGCCGCATTGACACGATTGAGGCAGATATGCTGCCATCCGGCATTATTTTTAGAGAATTATGAGGGAGGCAGTGGAAAAATGGATCTCCTCAGGGAAGTTGTGGAGGAATCCCTTCAAGGGGGGCATCGAGTGCTGTTATTCTCCCAATTTACCAGCATGCTTACCATCATAAGAAAGTTTCTAGAAGAGCAGAAAATAGAATATTTTTATCTGGATGGTAGTACCGATACTGAGAAAAGAGGGACAATGGTAGAAAGATTTAACCAGGGGGAGAGAGAAGTATTTTTAATTTCCCTTAAGGCCGGGGGAACAGGACTGAACCTCACGGGGGCAGATACCGTTATCCATTTTGATCCCTGGTGGAATCCAGCGGTGGAGGATCAAGCTACAGATAGAGCCTATAGAATGGGACAAAAAAACACTGTCCACGTCATAAAGCTCTTTACAAAGGGAACCATAGAGGAGAAGATATTTGCTATACAAGAAAAAAAGAAAAAAATGATTGACTCGGTTGTAGAGCCGGGAGAAACCATTATTTCTAAGTTAAGCGAAGATGAAATTAGAAATTTATTCGAATAAGTCATAGAGTCCATGGTTTTATTCAAGAGAGGTGAGAATAGTTGGTTTTCAATAATTTAATTTTTAGTTTAAATGCTGTTTTTCCAATTTTTATTATATTGATCATAGGATATATCCTAAAGGAGAAGGGGGTTATAGACCAATATAGTATTCGTAAACTCAATGCCCTGATGTTTAATATCTCGCTACCAATGCTTTTATTTCGAGATATCGCTGGCTCAAATGTTAGAGAATTTTTCGATCTGAAACTCTTACTATTTGCCATAGGGACAACCTTGATCTCCTTTGTGTTGGTATGGATAGGTGCAGAGCTCTTTATCAAGGATAAAGGATCTATTGGGGCTTTTGTGCAAGGGGCATTTAGAGGGAATTATGCTCTTTTAGGGCTAGTCATGGTATCCAATATTGGGGGGAGTGAGGCATTGACTAAAGCAGCCCTTGTAACGGCTTTTATTATTCCCTTATATAATATTTTAGTGATCATTATATTAACTTTACGGTCTGAAGAGGGTGGTAGCATTGGAATGAAAACCACCTTAATGAATATTATTAAAAATCCTCTGATTATTGGGATAGCCTGTGCTATACCCTTCTCCTTATTTAATATTCAACTTCCTACTGTGTTAGCAAAGTCGGTGGACTATATGGCAGTCATGGCAACACCTCTTGCCATGATATCTATAGGAGGTACAATAGATCTTCAGCAAATAAAAAATCAAAAGATCAAACTTGCTTTAGTGGCCTCCACAATAAAGTTGATTATATTGCCGATGATATTCATACCCATTGCTCTGCTCATGGGCATAGTAGGCAATGATCTTTTGGTTTTGTTTGTTATGTATGGGTCGCCTACCGCTGTGAGTAGCTATGTCATGGCTATCAATATGAAGGCTGATGCAGAGTTAGCTTCAGATATCTTTATCATTACAACATTATTTTCTATCTTTACCTTTACAATAGGGATATACATATTTAAGGTTTTGGGATTCATATCCTAATAAAGTAGGGATGGGGGATTTCTCTGAACAGAAAAATGAATATATTTGATGAGGGGGAGAATGATGATTGGATCGCTGGCAGCATTTTTTACTACATTTTCTTTTTTACCACAGGCAATAAAAGTAATAAAAACTAAGGATACTAGTGGCATTTCCTTAGGAATGTACAGCATGTTTGTGCTAGGAGTATTTCTTTGGTTGGTTTATGGCTTGCAAACTGGAGACCTCCCGATAATTTGTGCAAACGCTACTACCTTTATTTTTGCCAGTATTATTTTGACAACAAAGATCGTTGTCGAAGTAAAATCCGCTAAAGAAGAACCTGCTGAAGAACGATCTCCAATGTAAAATTAAAAGAATGAAAGGGAGCTGATATATGTGATATGCTCCCTTTCATTCTTTTTATTTTATCTTTATCAATATATTGACATCCATATTTTCTATTTTTATCTTTTGACTATCCTCTTTTTGTCCCTCTATATTATGGAAAATCAACTTCACTTTCAATCGATCATTTTCATCTATGATGGTCATCTCTTCAGAAGGAATAGCTTCTGTGCCCTGGGGCAGACCATAGGTTTCATAGAGCTTGTTGATATAAGGAGTAAGGTCTTTTTGGTATATTTCTATGCCTTCATACCCCACGATAATGCTGTTGGAATCAGATTGCAAAATGACGTCAATAACCTCATCATTGATTTGCGATTTATTTAAGTAACTATTGAAGCGATACAAGTAGTCATAAGAAGAAATTTCAAAGAGCTTATGGTTTTCCTCTATCATCAAATAGAAATATTCATTTTCCACAGGAGACGTAGGGTGAGTATAGGCAAATCCAAAAATATCTTCCATATTTTCTATTTTAAAATCCTGAGGAAGATACTTGATCCCCTTTAGGTCATGTTGGGTTTCAAAATAGTGAAGGATACCACTTATTTGCTCTTTATCAGCTTTGGAAATATTATGGGAAGCTGGCTTGATGTGATTTCCTTCTATCATACTATTTTCCTTTAAAACTGTTGAAAAACGTTTATTTTGGCTATGGTTTGCTATGGAATAACTGCTGATAGGTCCTAATACCGAAAGCAATAAGACAATAGAAAGACTTACAAGAAGAACAATATTTTTTTTACTTTTGGTTATAGCATAATAAATCATTATTCCCAAAACCCACAATCCAAGGACAAAAACATAATATCTATTTTCTGTTACGCCATAGGCTTTTATTCGAATACCCATGGAGACAAACATCATGAGTAGAATAGGAAGCACCATTAGGGGAGCCCATTGTGAAAAGCCTTTAATCCATTTATTTTCATTTCTCATGGGGTGGATAAAAAACAGCACTATAGTTAAGAGGATAGAATACCAAAGCACCAGATGAGAAACAAGACCCACCGGCCATTGCATGGTCACAATGATTTTTCCAAAATATAGATACAGTATAAAGGTGTACACACTGAGAAGGGGCATCAGGATATACATAAGTAGAACTTTGAAAACTTTGGAGTATTCCATGGGAGAAAGATCTTCCTTGGATTTGGGCACCTGGGCTAAAAAATAGGCAGGTGCAAAAATAAGGGCCACTGTCAAAAATGTATAGACATAGATTTCACTTTCCATGGGAACACCTAATAATTTGTTTGTAGTAAATAAAATAGCAGAAAGTCCTGCATAAAGAATGGCAGAATAAACATAGGTGACGAGAAAACCAGTAAAAAGTTTGAGGACATAGATCTCAAAGTTTTTTCTATCTCCTAGATAAGGAATGAAAATAAAGGCTAAGTATAGAGCCAGACTAATTCCTATATATCTTGTCACCGATACCATGTTTAGATCTTTTAAGAAAAAGAAGTAATACAGTATAGGAAGAATAGCTGATCCTAGGGAATAAACAATTAGCCTAGATTGACGTTCTTTCCCTCTTTTTTCAAAAAGCATCCTTGCACAAAGAGACAAAGGTATGCCCAAGGCCACCGCCATAGCCACCCTTTTTAAGACCTCCTCAATAGGTCTACTGGGATATGTGCTTATTTTCGTTAGGATCATGAGGAGGATAGCAAGGAATGTGGAAAACAATAGGGGAACAGGAAATCTTCGGATGCTGGTATATATGCCTATGGTTATTTTTTTAAAGCTATCGAATAGTTTCATATCAACAATTCCTCCCTTCAAAGGATTTAACTAAATTTTAATTCAATTCACTAAAAAAGGAAAGAAACATTATTGTAACATTCTCCATAGCTTGGTTACAAAGTATCTTAAATAAAAGACAAAATGAGACTTTTGCAGTAGTGGGTATAAACCCTGAGAATGAAAAGATTCAATCCCTTAGGAAGCCTGGGTGCTTGCTATTAGGGAGTTTCCAGGCTTTAGGATTGAATCTTGGAATGAATGCTAGGTGTTATCCACTACTGCAAATAAGGAATGTGTCTTTTATTTAAGATATATCGTTATTTACCCGCCCTATCTAAAGGCAGAAAGAATGAATACATAATTATTCTCTAAACGGTTGAAAGATTCATTTTGCACAACACAGCTTTAATATCATAGTAAGAGATATCCTCTGGCAAAATTTCTTTAATGGGTTTTAAATATTCCGTTCCCACTTGGTCCACTGCTTTAATAATCAGTGCTTCCTTTTCCTGATCGACAATTCTAGACCAATCAATCTCTTCCCCTTCTTCTTGGCATTTTGCCAAATGGGTGAGTATGGTATCTTTTTTAAATCCTCTCATTTGTGCAATTTCCTCTAGGGTTTTTCCTTCTTGATATAGCTCATAACTTTCCCTATGGGAAGGTGTTTTAGAGGTTTTTTTTGAAGAAGTTTTAATCGCTGGCATACTTTCAATGGGGGTTATCTGATTTTCTTCTATATAATTGCGAATCGTGGAAATAAAGATTTCCCCATAGCTTTCATATTTTTTCTGTCCTACCCCCTTAATGGTATAAAAGGCTTCCTCGGTAGTAGGAAGAGTTGTGGCCATTTCCCTTAGGGAGGAGTCCGCAAAGATAATATAAGGAGGCACATTTTTTTCCTGGGATAGATTTTTTCGAAGACTTCTTAATTCTTCAAATAAATCCTTATGAACTTCTTCATGACCTGATTGAGATTCTGGCACGGTATCTATGGCCATATAAACCTTTTCCTCATTTTTAAGAACAGCACCAGAGGAAGAGGTTAGGCGAACTACGGGAAATTGACTTTGGGTTAGGGCAAGATAGCCTTGGGAGACTAAAATAGATATCATAAGTCGGATTTCCTTTTCGGTATAGTTTGGCATAATTCCATAAGTAGAAAGTCTATTGAGGCCAAAATTTAATAACTTTTTATTCTTGGATCCTTTCAAAACCTGTGCGACTAGAGTGCTACCGTATTGTTGTTTCATTCGATAGACACAGGACAAAATTTTTTGGGCTTCAATGGTGATTTCCTTTAGTTTTTTGTCTTCTAGACAGCTACTGCAATTGTTACAATTTTCTTGGAGTTCTGATTGCCCAAAGTAATCCAAAATTTTATGCCGTAGACAATGATGGGTATAACAATAGTCTACTAGATATTGTAAGTTTTTATAGGAAGCAGTTGCCCTATCGGGATCGGGCTGACTTTCTTGTATTAAAAATTTCTGTTTGATGACATCCTGAGGAGAAAACAATAGGATACAATCACTTTTTTCTCCATCTCGACCTGCCCTTCCTGCCTCTTGATAATAGGCTTCCATACTTTGAGGAATATTATAGTGAAGGACAAAGCGCACATTGGACTTATCAATACCCATGCCAAAGGCATTGGTAGCCACCATAATGGAGGTTTCATCATATAAAAAGGATTCTTGGGCTCTTTCCCTTTCTTCCTTGGTCATCCCACCATGGTAAATACTTGCTCCATACCCCTTGTTTTGCAAAAGGGTACCTAGGCCTTCCACTTCCTTTCGAGTAGAGCAATAAATAATTCCCGATTGATCCTTATGTTTTTTTATATAGTCTATGACAAAGGTTTTTTTATCGACTTCTCTTTCCACTTGAAAGAATAGGTTAGGGCGATCAAAGCTAGTAATGATCTCTTTTGGACTTTGCAAATGCAAGAGATGTTTAATGTCCTCTATGATCTCTGGGGTTGCAGTGGCAGTGAAGGCAGCCACCACAGGCCGGTGATTCAGATTTTTAATAAATTTGGGAATCTCTTTATAACTAGGCCGAAAATCATGGCCCCATTGACTAATACAATGCGCCTCATCTACAGCAATAAAGGGGAGTTCAATATGGCTAGCTAAATGAAAAAAGTCATAGGATTTTAATCTTTCGGGAGCCACATAAACTAATCTATATTTTCCATCCTGAATATTATTTAATATTATTTTAATCTCCTGATCGCTTAAGGTGCTATTGATATAAGCAGCAGGAATGCCTATTTCTGTTAATGTATCAACCTGATCCTTCATTAAGGAGATCAGGGGGGAGATTACTAGGGTTGTTCCCTTCATGAGTAGGGAAGGAATTTGATAGCATAGGGATTTCCCCCCACTGGTAGGCATAATTCCCAAAACGTCTTCTCCCTCTAAGATTCCATGAATAAGTCCCTCCTGTCCTACTCTAAAACTATGATAACCAAAATACTCTTTTAACACCTCATAAGTCGTCATATTCATCCTCCAATCTACAAGTATAGTGTATAGATTTATAGGGATAAATTCAATGGGAGAGAAGATTTTCCATATCACATTTAGCCTTGAGGACATATATTATAAGTGAAAGAGTGATGCTTTCTAAAAATGATAAAGAAAGGAAAGGGACCAATATGGATGATTATTATTCTTATGAAGATGAGTGGGTACAATTTGAACACAAAGATATGAATATACAAAATCAACGTGGAGAAAAGCCTATGCCAAGGCAGAAGGAGGATGATGAACTAGAGGTAAGGTATTTTTGGGTGAGAACATTATAGGCGTAAGACCAAGAAAGCATGGCCTTTACTGGATAAAGACCATGCTTTTTTGGGTGAAAATAGAAGGGCGTATTCTAATTCATAGAGACACCGTTTTATAAACTATTAAAAACCTGAAAATGATTACAGTTTGACAAAAGACAACTCTAATGATAACATAGAGTTGTCTTTTTAATAAAAGTTAGTACTCATATTTTGAAAAATCTAAAGCGATGGCTTCTAGATTTTTTTTATTTGTTAATAAAGATAGATGGATAGCTGTCCACAGAATACTTTTAATAATAAGTGTGATATTTTCAAATAATATGAAAATAGTGTATTTCTAAAGAATAAGGCATTTATTAAATAGAGTTATTGAACACTGAAAAATAGAAAGGGAGTTGAGCAATGTCTAAGGTAGAAGTCAGAGAGTTATATAAGATCTTTGGAACAAATCCCAAAAAAGTTATTTCTTTACTTGAAGAGGGAAAATCAAAAGCAGAGATATTAGCTGATACAGGAAATACTGTTGGGGTTAATAATGTCAGCTTTGAAGTTGAGGAAGGAGAAGTTTTCGTTGTAATGGGTTTATCCGG
This sequence comes from Irregularibacter muris, assembly GCF_024622505.1. Taxonomy (NCBI): domain Bacteria; kingdom Bacillati; phylum Bacillota; class Clostridia; order Eubacteriales; family Eubacteriaceae; genus Irregularibacter; species Irregularibacter muris. The sequence continues at coordinate 73,028 of NZ_JANKAS010000004.1, read as the reverse complement.
GAGTGGAAAATCTACTTTGATTCGATGTTTAAATCGACTGATTGAACCAACCAAGGGAAAAATATTAATCGATGGTAAAGATATCGTGCAGAGCAATGATCATGAATTATTAAAGATCAGAAGAGAAAAAATGGCTATGGTTTTCCAGAACTTTGGGTTACTTCCCCATAGAAATGTATTGGTCAATGTAGAATATGGATTGGAGATACAAGGGGTTGATCCTGAAATTCGAAGGAAAAAGGCTTATGAAGCAATTGAATCAGTAGGATTAAAAGGATATGAAGAGTCTATGCCTAGTGAATTAAGTGGAGGAATGCAGCAGAGGGTTGGATTGGCTAGAGCTTTGGCTAACGATACCGATGTCTTATTGATGGATGAGGCATTTAGTGCATTAGATCCTCTGATTCGAAAGGAAATGCAGGATGAGCTATTAGAACTTCAATCCAAGATGCAAAAAACCATAATATTTATCACCCATGATTTAGATGAAGCATTAAAATTGGGAGACCGTATTGCTATTATGAAAGACGGTGTAGTTGTACAAATAGGAACTCCCGAAGAAATCTTGAAAAATCCAGCGGATGATTATGTGAAGGAATTCGTACAAGACGTGAATCGTTCTAAGGTCATCACCGCTTCTTCCATTATGAAAAAGCCTGATGCCATTGCATCTCATAAAGATGGCCCAAGGGTTGCCATCAGAAAGATGAAAGAGGCAGGAATATCCAGTATCTTTGTGGCAGACAGAAATAGAAAATTAAGGGGAATTGTCACCATCGATGACGCAACAAGATTGGTCAAAGAGGGGGAAACAAGTATTGAAAGTATTATTATAGAGGACGTTCCTACCACTTCTCCAGAAACACTTATTGAAGAGTTGCTGTCTATTGCTGCCAATACTAAATATCCCATTGTTGTCGTGGATAACAATCATACAATGTTAGGGATTATTGTACGGGTATCTGTTATTTCAGGAATTGTAGGAAAGGAGGATGAATCCGATGATTAATTTTCATATTGGGCCAGCCTTTGAAGCTTTTATAGACTGGCTTACAAATAATTTTGCATCTTTTTTTGACGGTATGCGCTCAGGTATTCTTTTTATCATAGAGGGTTTTGAAAGTATATTACTCTTTCCTCCTGCACTTTTACTAATAGCAATCATTGCTTTAATTGCATGGAAAGTAGCAGGGAAAGGAGTGGCAATTTTTAGTCTTATAGGTTTATTTCTTATTGATGCCATGGGACTATGGGATAAAACCATGCAGTCTTTAGGTCTTGTTCTTACAGCCACATCTATTGCACTCATTATAGGAGTTCCTTTGGGGATATGGTCGGCCAAAAGTGATAAAACCAATCAGATTATGCGACCGATTATGGACTTTATGCAAACTATGCCAGCCTTTGTATATTTGATTCCAGCCGTTATTTTCTTTGATTTGGGTAAAGTCCCTGGAGCAGTGGCAACGGTCATTTTTGCCATGCCCCCTGTTGTTCGATTGACAGGATTAGGAATTCGCCAAGTCCCTGAGGATATTATTGAAGCATCTCGGTCCTTTGGGGCAACCAGTAAGCAGATGCTGTTTCAGGTTCAAATCCCTTTAGCCATACCGACCATTCTTGCGGGAATAAATCAAACCATTATGTTAGCTCTATCTATGGTTGTTATATCGGCAATGATTGGAGCCGGTGGATTGGGCGAAGAAGTATTGAAAGGGATTACTCAGTTAGAAATTGGAACAGGATTTGAAAGCGGGATTGCGGTAGTCATCTTGGCTATGGTCTTAGATCGAATTACTCAATCTTTAGGCACATCAAAAAAAATATAGTGAATCAACATCCACTATCTTTATTGTAGAAGATTAGAGACAAAAGAGTTAAATTTAAAGGAGGATTATTTCAATGAAAAAATGTACAGCAAAGCTAACCATCATTCTTTTTGTCAGTATGTTATTGTTAATTGCGATTACAGGATGTACTACAGGGGGAGAAAAATCAAAAGGTACAGTAAAACTAGGATATGTTAATTGGGCAGAAGGGGTTGCTATGACCAATTTAGCCCAAGCCGTTTTGGAAGATAAAATGGATTATGAAGTAGATATCACAATGGCGGATGCAGCTCCTATCTTTACCTCGGTTGCAAAAGGGAATTATGATGCATTTTTAGATGCTTGGCTTCCGATTACCCATGAAAGTTATATGGAGAGATATGGAGATGATCTCATAGACTTAGGGTATAACTATGAGGGTGCTAGAATAGGTTTGGTAGTACCAAGCTATGTAGATATTGATAGCATTGAAGAATTAAATGAAGTAAAGGATAAATTTGACGGACAAATTGTAGGGATTGACTCTGGAGCAGGCATCATGACGGCATCTGAAAGAGCTCTTCAGGATTATGATCTGGATTATGAATTAATGACCGGAAGTGGACCTACCATGACCGCAGCCTTGAAAAAAGCTATTGATAATGAAGATTGGGTTGTGGTTACAGGCTGGACCCCCCATTGGAAATTTGCGAGATGGGATCTGAAATTTTTAGATGATCCTAAAAATGCCTATGGTGAAGAGGAAAACATTCACACGGTTGCGAGAAAAGATATCAAAGAAGATATGCCTGAAGTAGCAGCTTTTTTGGAAAACTTCAAAATGGATGACCAACAATTAGGGGATCTAATGGGAGCAATTTCAGATAGTGATGGAGAAGCCATAGATGCCGCAAGAGAGTGGATGAATGAAAATGAAGAATTAGTAAATAGTTGGATACCAGCAGAATAGCTATTTATCTATAGGGATCCAAACTCCGATTCTTAATAAAGAATACTAAGGGACTGCAATCAAAGGAACGTGTACTTTTTATTAAGATTTGAACTTGTTTCCCTATATTAAAACCTCTATGGCAAGTCCATAGGGGTTTTAATGATAATATTGAGAATGTCTAAAAAACCTATGGATTTGATTTTATTTTTAAAATATATATAATGGTAAGGGTGGAATTATAAATTGCACATTGCTGTGCAATTTTTTGCATATATACCGAGAGGAGGACGTTATACAAAAAGTTGTATAACACATAAGATGATAACAGTTACAGGATTAGGACTAAGATTTGCAGATAAAAAATTATTTGAGGATGTAAACATAAAATTTACTCCTGGTCATTGCTATGGAATCATAGGGGCCAATGGTGCTGGAAAATCAACTTTTTTAAAAATTCTATCAGGGGAGATTGAACCCAGTCAAGGGGATGTATCCATTACCCCAGGGGAAAGATTAGGGATATTAAAACAGGACCACTTTGAATTTGATCAGCATTCTGTCATGGATACAGTCATTATGGGACATAAGAGACTATATGAAATCATGAAAGAAAAGGATGCTCTTTATCAAAAAGAGGACTTTAATGAAGAGGATGGAGTAAAGGCAGCGGAATTGGAGGCTGAGTTTGCAGAGTTAGATGGATGGTCTGCTGAAACCAATGTGGAAAAATTACTTTTGGGTTTAGGGATTGAGAAGGATCTTCATTATAAAAATATGGAAGAGTTAAAGGGAAGTGAAAAGGTAAAAGTATTATTAGCCCAATCCCTTTTCGGCAATCCCCATATTCTTTTACTGGATGAGCCTACTAACCACTTGGATTTTAAAGCCATTAAATGGTTGGAAGAATTTTTGATTAATTATGAGAATACAGTTATTGTAGTATCCCATGATCGATATTTTTTAAATAATGTATGTACCCATATGGTAGATATTGATTTTGGAAAGGCCAAACTCTATGTAGGCAATTATGATTTCTGGTATGAATCTAGTCAATTGGCTTCAAGACTATTAAAAGATCAAAACAAGAAGAAAGAAGAAAAGATAAAAGAACTTCAAGCCTTTATTGCTCGTTTTAGTTCCAATGCCTCCAAGGCAAAACAAGCCACTTCTAGGAAAAAATTATTAGATAAAATTACCCTAGAGGACATTCAACCCTCCACAAGACGATATCCCTTTGTGGGCTTTACTCCGGAAAGAGAAGCGGGTAAAGATATTCTAACAGTGGAGGGAATAAGCAAGACTGTAGATGGGGTAAAGGTATTGGATAAGGTATCCTTTACGATAAACAAAGGGGATAAAATCATTTTTATGGGTAAAAATGAAAATGCAAAAACCCTTTTGTTTAGAATATTGATGGGAGAAGTAGAACCAGATGAAGGCAGCTTTAAGTGGGGAGTGACCACCAAAAGATCCTATTTACCCAAGGATAATGCAGAATTTTTTGACAATGTCGATCTAAATTTAATTGATTGGCTAAGACAATATTCTGAGGAAAAGTCTGAAACCTTTATTCGTGGATTTTTAGGGAAAATGCTCTTTTCTGGTGATGAGACTTTAAAAAATGCCAAAGTGCTTTCCGGGGGAGAAAAGGTGAGATGTATGTTTTCCCGCCTTATGCTTTCGGGAGCAAATGTTTTACTATTGGATGAACCCACTAATCACTTGGACTTAGAATCCATACAGGCGGTCAATGATGGACTCATTAACTTCAATGGGACTTTACTATTCACTTCCCATGACCATGAGTTTATTCAGACCATTGCCAATCGTATTATAGAGATCACACCCCAGGGGATAGTGGACTATCAAATAACCTTTGACGAGTTTTTAGAAAATCAGGATATTCAGGCTAGGATTCAACAAATGTATCAATAGAAAAAAGTCTATAAAAATATCTCAAAATAATATGCTGGTGCTTTTAGATAAGGAGTGAAGAATATGAAGGATGAATTAAAATGGCTACAGTATGCAAAGAAACTCCAAGCAATAGCCCAAGCAGGATTGGAATATTCTAAAGATAAATATGATATTGAACGATTTGAGGAAATAAGAGACATTAGCATTGATATCATGCATAACTATACCGATATAGAGCATGCAAAAATAAAGGAGTTATTTGCATCAGAAACAGGTTATCAAACCCCTAAAATAGATGTAAGAGCGGCTGTTTTAAAAGAGGATAGGATTTTGCTAATTAAGGAAAAAATAGATGGGCTTTGGGCAATGCCCGGGGGGTGGGCTGATGTGGATTGCTCTTTAAAAGAAAATCTTATAAAAGAAGCAATGGAAGAGGCGGGGGCAGAGATCATCCCTCAAAGGATATTAAGCCTAGAAGATGCGAAAAAGCATAGCAGCCTTCCCATGCCCTACGGTATATATAAAATAATTGTTCAGTGCCGCCTGGTGAAAATAAATTTTAAAAAAAATATAGAAACCTCTGAGGTTGGATTTTTTTCCTTGGATGAATTGCCTGCACTTTCCTTAGGGAGAACGACAAAGGAGCATATTAAAATGGCATTAGAAACCAATGAAAAACCATTTCATGAGGCGATATTTGATTGATTTTTAAGAAGATAAAAATAAGAAGGTCATAACAACCTTCTTATTTTTATGTCTTTATTTACTTTTTCACTAAGCCCTTTATAATATCAGACATTTCTGCAAAGGCATCATCCTTTTCGCTCTCAGACATGTTAGGATTATTTTTAATCTCAAGATAAGTATTTTGGATGGAAGGACTCTTGCTGACTTGCTCTACCGTTAATTTTAGTTTTCTTGCTATTTCATTTACATCTACGTTCGCCATTTATCATCACCCTTTCATTATGATATTCTTAGTATGCCTATAAAATGGAAAAAATAATCATAAATAGAAAATTTAAAAAGAATAAAAAATAAGGTAAATTCCTTAGTAAATATTTACTAGGGAATTTACTAAGTTTTATTTAAAGTTCAAGAAAAACTCTAAAAAATTCTAAAGAGTGCTTAATGCTGTGTATAGAAGGCTTTTGAGGGATATTAGACAAATAAAGAGATGGGAAATACTGAAATTTGGCCTTTTTGTTCAATATAAAATTTTAGTCTTTTATATTTTGTCGAAAAAAATACTAAAATTAATCCTTGACAAAGGGTAAAATTTTTACTAAAATTTAGGTAGGATATGAAAACGCTTTCACAAGAAAGCATATAAAGAAGGGGGAATATATCCATGAAGAAGTTTTTGGTAATCCTTACTGTTTTTGCATTACTTTTTACAGTAGTAGCATGTAGTGGAGGACAGGAAACTGGAGGCGAAGGTTCTGAAAATGCCGGCGGAGATAAACCAACCATAGGGGTAACGATTTATAAATTTGATGATAACTTTATGTCCTTCGTACGCCGTGCGGTTGAATCCAATGCTGAGGGTAAAGCAGATTTAATTTTGAATGATTCTCAAAATGATCAAGCAAAACAAAATGAGCAAGTGGATATGATGATTTCTAAAGGGGTAAAGTCCCTAGCAATCAACTTAGTCGATCCTCAAGCAGCTCCCAGTATTATTGAAAAGGCAAAAGCAGCTGATTTACCAGTTATTTTCTTTAATAAAGATCCAGAATCTGCTATGGGAACCTATGACAAAGCTTGGTATGTAGGAACAGCTCCTGAAGAATCTGGACAAATGCAAGGACAGTTAGTTGTAGACTCTTGGAAAGCCAATCCTGATTGGGATAAAAATGGAGATGGAAAAATCCAATATGTATTGTTAAAAGGAGAGCCAGGACATCCAGATGCAGAAGCTCGTACAGAGCATTCTATAAAGAAGATTAAAGAAGCAGGTATTGAAATGGAAGAATTAGAACTTCAAACAGCAATGTGGGATTCCGTTAAAGGAAAAGAGTTAATGGATGCGTGGTTATCCAAACATGGAGATAAAATTGAATATGTTATAGCGAACAACGACGCTATGGCATTAGGAGCAATTAGTTCCTTACAAGCAGAAGGATATTTTGAAGGAGATAAATTTATGCCAGTAGTTGGAGTAGATGCTATTCCTGACGCCCTTAGTCAAATTGAAAAAGGCGTTATGGTAGGGAGTGTTTTAAATGATGCAGCCAACCAAGGTAAAGCTACTGTTGAATTAGCATTAAACGTTGCCCAAGGCAAAGATGTATTAGAAGGAACTTCTTGGAAATTAGATGATAACAAATCAGTTCGTGTACCTTATGTTATTATCACATTAGACAATATTGCAGAGGCCCAAGCAGCCTACGAATAAGTCGATGATGAGGGATTCTAAAAGATCTTTAAGCACTACCCATAAGTAGTGGGGACTACCTATGGGTGCAAGCTTCAGAAAGATTAATTTAGTAGAAATACTTATTATAATAAAGATGCATGGTGCATTTAAGATGCATATGCATCTTTATTTTATAATAGTAGTGTTTGTCTTGTTCACAAGGAAGCAAATTTTCTTACTATGTCCGTGTAACGCTAGGCGCTATTTCGATTAAAATGAAAAGTTCTACTTTCTAGAAAGGAGGCTCGTTTATGCCTGATAGTCAAACAAAGAATACAAAGCAGGATTATTTATTAGAAATGATTGGGATATCCAAAGAGTTCCCAGGAGTCAAAGCATTGGATAAAGTAGACTTAAGAGTACGTAGAGGTACAGTACACGCCCTAATGGGGGAAAATGGTGCTGGAAAATCTACTCTGATGAAGTGTTTATTTGGAATTTATCATAAGGACCAGGGACAAATTTTTTTAGAAGGACAGGAGGTAGATTTCCAAAATTCTAGGCAAGCCTTAGACAATGGAGTTTCTATGGTACATCAGGAACTTAATCAAGTCAGAACGACAAGAGTCATGGATAATATTTGGTTGGGGCGTTTTCCCACAAAGGGTCTTTTTATAGAGGAGAAAAAAATGTATCAAGCCACTTCGAAAATTTTTAAAGAATTGGATATTGATATTGATCCTCGATTAAAAATGAAGAGACTACCAGTTTCTGAAAGTCAGATGGTGGAGATTGCAAAGGCGGTTTCCTATGATTCTAAGATCATTGTTATGGATGAACCCACATCTTCACTGACTGAAAAGGAAGTCAATCATTTATTTCAGATTATAAGAGCCCTTAAAGCTAGGGGGGTTGGCATTATATATATATCCCATAAAATGGAGGAAATAAAACAGATTGCAGATGATGTAACCATTATGAGGGATGGAAAATGGATAGCCACAAAGCCCACCAACGAAATAAGCACCGATGAAATCATAAGTCTTATGGTGGGTAGAGACTTAACCAATCGCTTCCCACCCAAAACCAATCAACCGGGTAAAGTCATCTTAGAAGCCAAAAATCTAAGAGCGGTTAATCAACCTTCAGTAAGAGAGGCATCCTTTGAATTAAGAAAAGGGGAGATATTAGGGGTTGCAGGATTGGTAGGGGCGAGAAGAACAGAATTATTAGAAACCATTTTCGGAGTAAGGCAATTGGAGTCGGGAGAAATATACTTGCATGGCAAAAAAATTGAAAATAAAGATCCAAGGACCGCAATTAAAAATGGATTTGCCCTTGTTACAGAGGAAAGACGGGCTACGGGAATATTCCCTACATTAGATGTTCGGTTTAATTCCTTTATTGCCAATATCCAACAATATGTACAGAAAAATAAACTTTTGGACGAGAAAAAAATTGTAAATGATGGCCAGTGGGTTATTGAAAGTATGAGGGTTAGAACCCCTTCTCATAAGACCTTAATCAGCTCTCTTTCCGGAGGGAATCAACAAAAAGTAATTGTTGGCCGTTGGCTATTAACTGAGCCCGAAATACTATTAATGGATGAGCCTACCCGTGGTATTGATGTAGGAGCCAAATATGAAATCTATCAATTAGTGATTGATTTAGCAAATAAAGAAAAAGGAATTATCATGGTATCTTCGGAAATGCCAGAATTACTTGGCATTACTGATAGGATATTGGTCATGAGTAATGGAAAAGTCGCAGGTATTGTTAATACAAAAGAAACATCCCAAGAGGAAATCTTAAGGTTATCGGCTAAATACCTATAGGTTAGGAGGAATCAATATGGAAAAAAAATCACCTGAAAAGAATAAAGGTTTAAATAAAAAAACTCTGTTGAGTTGGATGATGAATAATGCTATTGTTGTGGTTCTTATTGGACTTTTAGGAGTGATTATTGCCATCTCACCAGATTTTATCTCCATGAGGAACTTTGTAAATATTTTATCCCAGGCATCCACCCGAGTCATCTTTGCTTTAGGAGTTGGGGGCATCATTGTTTCTAAAGGCACAGACCTATCCTTAGGTCGGCAAGTAGGGTTGGCGGCTGTTATTTCAGCATCTCTTTTGCAGGACCCTAATTATGCCTACAGGATGTATCCTGATCTGCCTGTTCTCAACATCGCTATTCCCATACTATTGGTTATGTTAATCACAGGATTCTTCAGTTTAATCAATGGCTTTGTGGTTGCAAAATTTAAGGTGGATCCCTTTATTGCCACATTGGGAATGATGATCATTGTTTATGGAACAACATCTATTTATTTTGACCGTCCCCCCTATGGAGCACAGCCTATTGGAGGTTTAAGACCAGATTTTATGAAATTTGCCCAAGGAGCGATTCCCGTTGCTGGAGAATTTAAAATTCCATATCTTGTTATCTATGCAGCCATCACCATATTAATCATTTGGGTATTGTGGAATAAAACTCGGTTTGGTAAAAACATCTTTGCTATTGGGGGAAACAGGGAAGCAGCTGTGGTATCAGGAGTGAATGTATTTAAATATACTTTAATGGTATTTGGTTTGGCTGGACTTCTTTATGGTTTAGGGGGCGCCTTGGAAGCTGCCCGTATAGGTAGTGCTACCAATAATACCGGGAATATGTATGAAATGGATGCTATTGCCGCCTGTATAGTAGGAGGATTGTCCTTTGATGGTGGAGTTGGTAGCATTGGAGGAATTGTGGTTGGGGTACTAATATTCCAAGTTATTGCTTACGGACTATCCTTCATTGGGGTGAATCCTTATCTACAGTTTATTATTAAAGGTCTAATTATTATTACTGCGGTGGCTATTGATTCAAGAAAATATGCGAAAAAGAAATAGTCTATAAAATTGGTGAAAACAGAAATAAAATACGTTGAGGTGTCCATTATGAATATAAAAAATTTAGTCAAAGAATCGGTAGAACTATTTAATACGAAAGAAAATCTTCAAGCATTTTTTGCACCAGGGCGTGTAAATCTTATAGGGGAACACACAGATTATAATGGAGGGCATGTATTCCCCTGTGCCCTTAGTTTTGGTACCTATGCTATTGTATCCAAAAGGGAGGATACCCAAATTAGATTGTATTCTAAAAATTTCTCCGAAACAGGTGTTGTGGAAGTAGACCTTAACAATCTCGCTTATGATAAAAACCATGCTTGGGCTAACTATCCCAAGGGGGTTATTATGATGTTTCAGGAGGCAGGATATGATATTCCCCTTGGAATGAACATACTATTCTATGGGGATATTCCCAATGGTGCGGGACTATCCTCCAGTGCTTCCATTGAATTGGTAACAAGTATTGCATTAAAGGAATTATTTCATTTAGAGATTTCTATGATTGAAATGGTGAAGCTAAGTCAAAAAGCGGAAAATCAATTTATAGGAGTAAATTGTGGGATTATGGATCAGTTTGCCAGTGCCATGGGAAAAAAGGATTATGGCATTTTATTGGATACCAATACTCTGAAATATCAATACGCTCCTGTGAAATTAGAGGACATTTCTATTATTATTGCCAATACGAATAAGCGTAGGGGGCTGACAGAGTCTAAATATAATGAAAGACGTAGGGAGTGTGAAAATGCCTTAAAAGATTTACAAAAAAGATTAAACATCAATTCCTTGGGGGATTTAACCCAGGAAGAATTTGAAAAACACAAGGATCTGATTGTAAATCCAGTAGAAAGAAAAAGAGCAAAACATGCGGTCTATGAAAATCAACGCACCATTAAAGCGGTTAAGACATTGAACAATGGTGATATTGATTTATTCGGAGAATTAATCAACCAGTCCCATACTTCCCTCAGAGATGATTATGAAGTATCCTGTGTAGAATTAGATACTTTAGTGGAGGCAGCATGGGAACAAAATGTAATTGGTGCAAGGATGACCGGAGCAGGATTTGGAGGATGTACTGTAAATCTGGTCTATAACGATAAAATTCAGGATTTCATTGAACAAGTGGGGAAGAAATATAAGGAAATCATAGGATATGAAGCGGATTTTTATGTGGCTACTATTGGTGATGGAACAAGAAACATTAGGATATAGACAATTTCAAAAGGGGGTGAAGTATTGATGAATATCTATAAGGAGATAAAAAGACTTATTCAATATGGAATAGAAAAAAGGCTTATACAGGAAGAAGATAAAATTTATGTGGCAAACAAAATTTTAGATATTCTCCATTTAGATGAATACCAGGATATACAAGTGAAAAAAGAGGCTTTAGAAAATCCCCAGGAGATATTGGATAATATTCTAGATTATGCGTATAGGCAGGGCATATTAGAGGTAAACACCATCACCTATAGAGATTTATTGGATACAAAAATAATGGATTGTTTTATTCCAAGACCCAGCGAGGTGATAAGAAAATTCCATGAAGATTATCAGAAGTCACCTCAATTGGCTACCAAAAATTATTATGAAATGTCTACAGCATCTAATTATATAAGGGCAGAAAGAATAAATAAAAATATAAGCTGGAGAGTGGAGACAAACTTTGGACAATTGGACATTACCATTAATTTATCTAAGCCAGAAAAGGATCCCAAAGCTATAGCAGCAGCAAAAAACATGAAGTCAGCCTTCTACCCCAAATGTTTACTTTGTAAGGAAAATGAGGGCTATCAAGGGCGAATTAATCATCCGGCAAGGCACACCCATAGGATTATTCCCATCCAACTGAATCAAGAACAGTGGTTTTTGCAGTATTCACCCTATATTTATTATAATGAACATTCCATTATTTTAAAGGGAAAACATGAACCAATGAAAATCACGAAGGATACTTTTAAAAGATTGTTGGATTTTATATCCAAATTCCCCCATTATTTTATTGGTTCAAATGCTGATTTACCTATTGTGGGCGGCTCAATATTGTCCCATGATCATTTCCAAGGGGGAAGATATGAATTTGCTATGGAAAGGGCACCTATCCTAAAGGAAATGGGCATAGAAGGATTTCCAAACCTTCAATTAAGTATTGTAAAGTGGCCTATGTCTGTCATAAGATTAAGAAGTAAAAAAAGAGAGGACTTAGTAGAGGCAGCTACTTTGATTTTAAATTCCTGGAAAGAATATACCAATGAAGCATTAAATATTCTTTCCCATACAGGCCAGGAGCCTCATAATACCATCACCCCTATAGCTCGGTATAAAAGGGATAAATTTGAGTTAGATTTGGTTCTTAGAAACAATAGAACGGATGAGCAACATCCTATGGGAATTTTTCATCCCCATGGAGATGTTCATCATATCAAAAGGGAAAATATTGGTTTAATAGAGGTAATGGGCTTGGCAGTATTGCCTGCACGATTAATAGAAGAATTATCTTTATTGGAAGAGTGTCTTTTAGGAAATAAAAACCTAGAGGATTATGAAGAATTGAAAAAGCATAAGTCATGGTACGGCTATTTGAAGAATAAATATCAGGGGGAAAAAGCGTCCTTTAATGATGGATTAAAAATTGAGGTAGGTAGGAAATTTGAGAGAGCTCTTATGGATGCCGGTGTCTTTAAACAAGATGCTGAGGGTATCTCAGCCTTTGAAAATTTTATTTTATCCCTAAGTAGGTGAGAAACATGTATTTTGTAGAGGAAGCCTTTAAACTAGGCCACAGGAAAATTGACTTAATCACTGTGAAAAATAAGAGAAATATGGAAATAAAGTTGATCAACTATGGAGCTGCTCTAGTAGAACTGCTGGTACCCGATAAGAATGGAATTATAGAAAATATTATATTATCCCATAGAAATAAGGAGGATTATATAGAAAACCCTTCTTATTTTGGAGCTACTGTAGGTAGAACCGCTGGCCGCATAGCCAAGGGATTATTTTCCTTGGACGGTCAGGAGTATCAGTTAAATAAAAATTATGGTGTCAACCAGGGACACGGAGGGCCTGAGGGCTTTAGTCATCGTATATGGGAATATAGAATTCAACAATACCAGGACAGAACCATGGTTGAATTTTCATACAAAAGCATAGATAAAGAGGAGAATTATCCGGGGAACTTAGAGGTAAGGGTTTATTATGTCCTAACAGAAAATAACCATCTGATTATAGAGTATAAAGCTACTGCAGATAAAAAAACTTTATGTAATTTAACCAATCATACCTATTTTAATTTATCAGGAAACCAGAAAAGAAAGGTCACAGAACAAAGTCTAAAAATTAAATCTGATTATTTTTTAGAAATAGATGAAGATTCTATTCCCACAGGTCAGCTCATAGAGACAGCCCATACACCCATGGACTTTAGAGAAGGAAAACGAATCGGCAGAGATATCAAAAGAGAGTATGGACAATTAAGAATGACCAAGGGCTATGATCATACATGGTTACTAAAAAATGAAAACAATCAAATAAAGATGTGGGATGATATAAGCGGTAGAATAATGACCATTACCACAACCTATCCCAGTGTAGTAATCTATAGCTACAACTTTCCAAATAATGAAGAATTAAAGGGCGGAGGTATAGCGGAGGCCAATGACGGCATTTGTTTTGAAACCCAATTTGAACCTGATGGAATCAATCATTCAAATTTACACTCTGCTATCCTAATGCCCGAAGGAGAATATCACGAAAAAACTCAATATGTTTTTTCGATTATTTAGGAGGATTTGAAATGTATTTGGGTGTGGATTATTATCCCGAACATTGGGAGGCCAATAGAATAGAGGAAGATATCGGTAGGATAAAACAAATGGGGGCCAATATTATTCGTATAGGAGAATTTGCATGGCACCTAATGGAGCCAAAGGAAGGACAATATGATTTTTCCTTTTTTGATGGGGTAGTGGAAAAGGCAAAACAATATGATATAAACATAATGTTTGGAACGCCCACAGCCACTTTTCCTGCCTGGCTAGCAAAAAAATATCCATCTATTTTATCAGAGGATAAATCAGGCAATAAAAGAGTATTTGGTGGGAGAAGACAATATTGTTTCCATTCAGATAGGTATCAAGAATATACGAAAAAAATTGTGGAAAAACTGGTTCACCACTACAGAAATGAGAAAGCCATTATAGCCTGGCAAATTGACAATGAATTTGGTCATGAAGGAAGTGACCTGTGTTATTGTGAACAATGTCATAGGAAGTTTCAAGAGTTTTTAAAGGAAAAATATGAAACTATTCAGGAACTCAACCACAGATATGGCACTATCTTTTGGGGGCAGACTTATAATGATTTTGATGAAATTCCCATTCCCAAAGATACCATTACTATCCATAATCCCGGTCTTTTATTGGATTGGTCTAGATTTAGATCTTTTTCGATTAAGGAATACGCTAAAATGCAAATAGCTTTCGTAAGACAATTAAAAGGGGAACACCAACAAATCACTCATAATTTTGCGGGTGGGTTCTTTGAAAAGTTTTATGATCATAATGAAGTAGCAGACCAATTGGATTTTGTATCCTATGATAATTACCCCGTATGGGGAGGATTGTCTAAGCCCTTAGAACCTGCCCAGATAGCTATGGCTCATGATTTTATGAGGGGGCTGAAAAACAAAAACTATTGGATTGTGGAAGAACTTATGGGAGCCCAAGGACACGATGTTATAGGCTATTTACCTCGGCCCAATCAAGCAAAAATGTGGGCATATCAGGCCATGGCCCATGGTTGTGCAAATCTATTGTTTTTTAGATGGCGGAGTATGACCAAAGGAGCAGAGCAGTTTTGCTTAGGGATTATAGACCATGACAATGAAGAAGGCCGAAAATATCAAGAAGTGCAATCCTTTATGAACGAAGTCCAAAAATATCAAGAAGTAATTCGTAGTGAAATAAAATCGGATATTGCTATTTTGTACAGTTATGATAATATATGGTCTTGGAACCATCAGAGACAATCCCCCTCTTTTGATTTTACTAAGGAATTATTAAGATTATACAGGCCCTTTTATGTGAGAAATACCAATATAGATGTCATAAGCACAGAGAAAGATTTTACAAAATACAAGATTTTAGTTGTACCCGTTATGCAAATGATTGATGAAAAGCTTGGGAAGGCCTTTGAAAACTTTGTAAAGCAAGGGGGTACTATAGTTTATTCCTTCAGAGCAGGCATAAGAGACAGAGACAATAACATTCATTTTAAAAATGTTTTTCCCTGCTTTATTGGGGAAATGACGGGTATTACCATAAAAGAAAGCGAGCCCCTTCCACCAAATCATTATGTGAACATTATAGGAAAAGAAGAATTCCAGGGGACTAAGGGCACTTGTTCTTTCTGGAGGGATTTAATTATTCCAGAAAATGCAAGGGTGCTCTATGGCTATGATGATCAATTCTATGGGAACAGAGCTTGTATTACAGAGAATTCCTATGGGAAAGGCAAAGTGTATTATATAGGTGGTGCTATAGATGAGGATACATTGCAGTCCATTATGGATAAAATTATTCATGAAAAGTCTATAGTCCATATCAAATCCCCTAAAGGTTTAGAAGTATATGAGAGAGAGTATAATCACAAGAAATGGTTATTTATAAATAACCATACTAGCCAAGAAATTATTTTTGAAAATAGGACGATTTCCCCTTACGGAAGTAAGATTATGGAAAAGTAGAATTCTAACGAATTAGGATAGTTAGATATAAAAGGTTGCATAGGGAATTTTTCTGTGAGAATGTATTATTTTAACCTGTAGTGTTGGTTAAGTGGGAATTTAACCAGCACTACAGAGAACTTTACCTTATTTGAGGCTAAATATTAAAGGAGAGAAAGGTATGGCTACGATAAAAGACATTGCTAATATTACTGGGGTTTCCCCTACTACAGTATCTAGAGTATTGAATTTTGATACCAGTCTTTCTGTAGCTGACGAAACAAGAAGACGTATTCTTGAAGTAGCAGAGGATTTAGATTATAAAACTCCAAAACAAAGATCCAGAGCTGTGGATAAACTTATCAAGATTGGATTGTTACACTGGTATTCTCAAGAGGAGGAATTGGGAGATCCCTATTACCTATCCATTAGGCGGGGAATTGAAAAAGAATGTTTTCATAGAAAAATTGAAATGGTAACTATTTTTAAACAAGATGATCGATATAGAATCAATGAGTTAAATGATTTGGATGGTGTGGTAGCCGTAGGGAAATTTAGCAAAGAAGATATTGAGGAGTTTATGTATTATTCTAAGAATATTTCCTTCGTGGATTTTTCTCCTAATGAAAAGCAGTTCGATTCTGTAGTCATAGATTTCAAGAATGCCCTAAGAGAGGCTTTAGAGTATTTATACCATAGTGGACATAGGGAAATAGGCTATATTGGGGGAAGGGAATATATTGGACGCAAAAAAGAATTAATAGAGGATGAAAGAGAAATAGAATATCATAGATTTGTAAAGGAAAAGGGAATTTATAATCCTGAACATGTTTATTTTGGTCAGTTTAATTCTGCCTATGGTTATCAAATCATAAAAAAAGCCATTCAAAAGGGTCCACTACCTTCAGCCTTTTTTTTGGGCAATGATTCTTTAGCCATTGGAGCCATGAAGGCCCTCTATGAATCAAATATTAAAGTCCCTGATGATATCAGTATTATGGGATTCAATGATATACCCACAGCAAAATATTTAACTCCTCCTTTAAGCACCATAAAAGTTCATACAGAATTTATGGGAGAAACAGCTGTAGGATTATTATTGGAGAGAATAAAGGGAAATAGAAAAATTCCTAAAAAAGTAGTCATACCTTGTGAATTAAAAATAAGAAAAAGTATTAAATCCATGTAAAAGGGGCTGCCACACTAAAAATAATTAGTGCCCAGCCCCTTTTAAAAAGTTGTTTATTGAGGATTATACATTCCATGACTTTGCATGTAGTTGAAGATACTTTCCCCATGTTCCTGTTCTTCTTTTTGGATATGATTTAATACATTTCTAATATCCTTTTGTGTACATTCAAAAATCGTGGTATCATAAGTACCGGAAACGTATTTTTCTGTTGCCAAAAGGTCGTTACAAAGATAAGCATCACTTGCATTGGGCATACCGCTTCCTGAAGCACTTTGGTTTTGCATATTCTGCATGTTTTGCTGATTTTGTTGTTGATTTTGTTGTCCCTGTTGCTGTTGGTTCATATTAGGGACTTGGCCGCTAAGTATACTATTAATGGTATCTAAATGTTGCTGTTCGTGCTGACCAAGGCTTGTGCATAATTGTTTAAGCTGAGGGTCTTGTGCTTTATTTGCATAATCATTATATTTTTTTATACACAATTCCTCATGACTCTTTTGATCTTCTAAAAGCATTCTTTCCTTCTGCGTTAAATTTACCATTTTATCACCTCCTCTTTTCTTAGTATTGTATAATTTCAAGAAATAATGCATCATAAAATACTTTTGATTTTTTGATGCGAGCAGAAATATAACCAACTTAATTGAGATTAAAGGAGGTAATGGGAATATGTCTGCCCATCATAGTGCTTTTTATAGAAATACAGGCGAACCAAAAAACAATAACTGATTTGCACTTCGTGGAGGGAAAAGTGATTGTTGGAAGATGAACAAAGTCCATATAATGAATAACAAAAGCATGGCTTATGCATAAGCCATGCTTTTGTTATTTATTATAATCTTTATACTTTATCCTTAAGCAGATCCCTAATCTCCATCAATAATTCTTCCTCTGGAGAAGGTACTTTGGGGGATTCTTCCTTTTCTTTTTCCTTTTTGTGAAGAAGGGAATTAATAAGTTTTATAAATACAAAGATAGAAAGGCCAATAATCAAGAAATCTACAATAGATTGAATAAAGGATCCATAGGATATGGACACCACATCCCCATTGGGATTTCTAATATGCCATTTTAAATTTGTAAAATTAATTCCTCCCATAAATATGCCTAGGACAGGCATAAGCACATCATCTACCAGGGAAGATACAATTTTCCCAAAAGCCCCGCCTATGATCACTCCTATTGCAAGATCAAGTACATTACCTCGTAGAATAAATTTCTTAAATTCTTCTAACATTCTATCACTCCAAATAAAAAAATAAATTTCTATTAGCCAAAATTACTGTATGGATTAATTTTTTAGTAGATATTACTTGTAGCTAGAGATAGAATATATCTATTTGTTATACTTTGCATTTTCTTCTGCCCTATAGATTTCCATTCTTTCTTTGAATAGTTCTGCAGTAGATGGAGGAGTAAAGCTAATGGCATTGGCGCCAGCCTTTATGGTAGCCTTGATAGACTCCTCAGTATTTCCTCCAGTGGCAATAATGGGTATATAGGGAAAACTCTTTCTAATAGCTGTCACAATACTGGGCGTTTTAGAGCCTCCACTTACATTAAGCATGTCCACTCCTACATCAAGTTTTTCTTGGATATTGGTATGCTCAGAAACAATAGTAATGGCAACAGGAATATCCACTCTTTCTTTCACCGCTTGAATGGTCTCATTAGGTGTAGGCGCATTCATTACAACACCTAAAGCCCCTTGAAATTCAGCATGTAGTGCAATATCCGCTGAGCGTATTCCTTGGGTAAGCCCACCCCCTACGCCGCAAAGAACGGGTATATCTGCTATTGTTAAAAGAGCTTGGGTGATAGATGGTTGTGGTGTAAAAGGATATACAGCAATGACTGCATCCGCATTGGTATTTTCAATAATAGCTACATCAGTGGTGAAAATAAGAGAACGTATTGTCTTGCCGAAGATATTTATACCAGACGCAGTTTGAATAATGGGCGGTACACTCACATAATTTCTGCGCAATCTGCTAGTAAGATGTGGAATATAAATTTGATTATTGTCCACAATTATTCCCTCCTATTCTAATAAAGTCTAGAACATTCATATTATATTATATACCCCTTATATGTACAAGTTAAAAAGGGGAGTATAAATCCTAGGGGATTTTCCTTTGTTTCGTTCTATTTTATCATGGGAATAATATATTTATAAAGGTTAATGAGGATTAAAAAAATAACAATATGTAAATAATGATAGGGAGAATGAATATAGAAAGGAAGTCGGAATAAATGGTAAGATTTATTTTAGTTTTTATCAGTTTTTTATTTTTATTAATTGGATTGTCCTTAAGCCCCATTCCATTAATAGAGAGTTTTTCTAAAAAGCTAACTCCCCGCACAGAAGAATGATTCCTTAGGGTAATCATTCTTTTTTTTTATTTTACATATTGCTCACAAATTAGTTATATGAATATAGTACAATCTAATAGGTATAAAATTAGTAGAGAAGAGATTTTGTATAAAAGAGATAATCGATTAGAATACAAGTAGAGGGAATGATTTCAATCAGTCTGACGTAAGAAAGGAGCAGGGCTATGAATGTGATATTTTTTCTAACTCCCAAAAATGAGGTCATTTATGAAACACCAGATTCCACTATGAGGCAAGCATTGGAGAGAATGGAGTACCATCGTTATTCAGCTATTCCATTAATTGATGGGAAAGGTAAATATGTAGGAACCATAACCGAAGGGGATTTGTTATGGAAATTAAAAAATACACCGGATTTAAATTTTATGAATACCAGTAAGATACTTCTTAAGGACGTACCTAGACATGCGGATAATGTTCCAGTATCTATTGATTCAAATATTGGGGATCTCATTTATTCAGCTATCAATCAAAACTTTGTTCCTGTAGTAGATGATCAAGGAATTTTTATCGGGATTATAAAAAGAAGCGATATTATTAATTATTGCTATGAATCCTTATATGGAAAAAGAGAAGAGAATAGTGTAATATTTAAGTAATCTATAGCTAAGGATAAATTTCACAAGACAGTGGCTATCGCCGCCCTAGTGATATGGGAAAATTTACTTCCTTGTTAGCAAGAATAACTTTCCCATAGCATAAAATAATATGAAATGATAAACTAAAAATGAGGGAAATTAAAGTGAATAAACCTGAAGAATATCCTAAAGGAAAAAATAATGATAGGGATAGCCTATTTAAAGAAATTAAAAATGTATTTTTCACCTATTTTAAAGGGAAATTAACCATTGCACTAATATTAGGAGCACTAGCCTGGGGAATGCTTTGGATTTTAAAAATTCCCTATAGTGGGATAATGGGCGTACTTATTGGAGGATTAAATCTTATTCCCTATATTGGCCCTTTGCTAAGTGCCATTCTTGTGGTGGGGACAACACTAATTTTGACCAATCTAAAAAAGGCATTATGGGCATTAGCCGTAGTCATTCTTTTACAGATAATGGATGACTGGATTTTACAACCTAAAATCCTCGGTAAAGCCTTTGGAATTAACCCTATTATGATTTTTGTTTTGGTTTTTGTGGGTGGTCTAGCCTTTGGTATTCCCGGTATGATTCTAGCTGTCCCTATTGGGGCGATATTAAAAATAATATTTAAAAAATATAAAAGAAATTTATAATCATCAAGCCTTCTAACAAAGTTTAGAAGGCTTTTGTTATGCCGTCATAGCATTATTTTAGAAAAACTGGGGAAAATAACTCTCAAGGTCATATATTTACTATTTAGATTATTGGAGGTGCATAACAGCATATTAAGATTTTCATCATTATTGCATAAAATTATATCGACAAGATTAGAGGGTGAAATAATGGCAAATAAACAAAAAAATAATTTAACTGCGCAGCAACAGCAATATCAAGAATTTGCAAAAGTCAAAGAGGCTAAAAGGCCGATATTGAAAAATTGTCTCAAGGCCTTTGTATCTGGAGGATTAATTTGTACCCTAGGTCAATTTATAACATGGATATTTACAACATATTTTGATTTTACAGATACAACTGCCGCCAGTCCCACTTCAGCGGTGCTCATTATTATTGCTATGCTACTTACTGGGTTTGGGGTTTATGACCATATAGCCCAATGGGCAGGGGCAGGTACAGTTGTACCCATTACAGGCTTTGCCAATGCTATGACTTCTGCGGCCATAGAACATAGAAGTGAAGGTTATGTTTTAGGGGTAGGAGGAAATATGTTCAAGTTGGCAGGCTCAGTTATTGTATTTGGGGTATTTTCTGCCTTTGTAGTGGCGATTATTAAAATTACAATTATGAAGTTGGGTGGGATGTAGATGCTAGTAGGAAAGCAAACGTGGAAATTTGATTCCCAACCTGTTATTCTTTCTTCGGCTGCTGTAGGTGGACCCTTTGAAGGACAGGGAGCCTTAGCACAGGATTTTGACGTGATTAATGATGACATATGGATGGGACAGGATAGTTTTGAAAAAGCCGAGCAAATACTACAGGAACAATGTTGTCAAAAAGCCATACAAAAAGCCAATTTAAAAGAAGAAAATATAGATTTTTTAATTAGCGGTGACTTAATTAATCAGATTACAAATAGCAGCTTTGCTGCCCGTACATTGGGAATACCTTATTTAGGAATATTTGGGGCTTGCTCTACTTCTATGGAAGGTCTAGCTCTAGCATCCCTAATCGTGGATAGTAAGGCAGCCAATTATGTGCTAGCCGCTACTTCTAGTCACAATGGTACCTCAGAAAGGCAGTTTCGTTATCCCACTGAATATGGGATCCAAAAACCTCCTACAGCTCAATGGACGGTTACTGGGGCAGGAGCAGCGTTAGTGGCTCAACAGGGAAAGGGACCTAAGGTTACCCATGCTACCATTGGGAAGGTCGTAGATATGGGACTTACTGACCCCATGAATATGGGGGCAGCTATGGCGCCCGCAGCTGTAGATACGATTAGAGCACATTTTCGAGATTTAAATATACAGCCTACAGATTATGATTTAATTGCCACAGGGGATTTAGCCAGTGTTGGATTTGAGATTACTAGTGAAATATTGGAAAAGGAAGGATTGATTATTCCGCCAGAAATATTTACAGATTGTGGAATGTTAATATACAAAGAAGACCAACCAGTCTTTGCAGGAGCCAGTGGATGTGCATCCGCTGCTACAGTTACCTATGGACATCTTCTCAATAGAATGCGTAGGGGAGAACTGAAAAAAATATTAATTATAGCCACTGGGGCTTTGCTCTCCCCTCTTTCCTATCAGCAAAAGGAAACTATCCCCTGTATAGCCCATGCAGTATCCATAGAAATGTAGAAAGGAGTGACAAATTTGGAAAAATTTTTTTGGGCTTTTGTGGTAGGTGGAGGTATTTGTGTACTGGGTCAAATTTTAATTGATGTATTTCGGTTAACCCCTGCCCACGTTACGACTAGTTTTGTATCCGCAGGAGCTATATTAGGAGGTTTGGGTTGGTATGATCCT
Organism: Irregularibacter muris; assembly: GCF_024622505.1. Taxonomy (NCBI): domain Bacteria; kingdom Bacillati; phylum Bacillota; class Clostridia; order Eubacteriales; family Eubacteriaceae; genus Irregularibacter; species Irregularibacter muris. The sequence continues at coordinate 50,701 of NZ_JANKAS010000004.1, read as the reverse complement.
TTAATTAAATTTGCAGGAGCAGGAGCAAGTATACCCATAAGTAGTTTTGGTAATGCCCTTTTAAAGGGAGCAATGATGGAGTTTGAAAGAGATGGCTTTGTCGGAGTTCTGACAGGAGTTTTTGATATTACCAGTGCCGGGGTATCGGCAGCTATTATTTTTGCCTTTATTGCCTCCTTGATCTTCAGGCCCAAGGGATAGGCTAGAACCTTGTAAACCATATATAGACCATAAAATAGATTTCAAGAAATAAAGTGAAAGCATTTGGTTTTTCCTTACAAAAACCAGATGCTTTTTTATGTCGCAAGTAATAGAAATTATCTTAATTTTTCTATTGAAATGATGCAAAATCTATTGATATGATAGGAGGAAAGGAATAGAATAAAATGGAAGATTTTCCAAAGGGCAAATTAGATGCATACATAAAGTCGGAGGAGGTTCAAAGATGCTATCTTTAAAAAATGTCAGTAAAAGTTATGATAATAAGAAAAATGCAGTGGATAGTTTAAATTTAGAAGTAAAAAAAGGAGAAATCATGGGATTTATTGGCCCCAATGGAGCCGGTAAAACCACAGCCATTAAGATGATTACAGGTATTCTCTCTCCCTCGGAAGGGGAAATTACTATAAATGGCGTAGATATAGATAAATCCCCCTTAAGAGCCAAGATTAATTTTACTTATGTACCTGATCATCCAGCTATTTTTGATGCCATTAAGGGCATTGATTATTTAAACTTTATTGCGGATATGTACGATGTAGCAGTAGAGCAAAGAAGGGAAAGGATTGAAAGATTTACTAAGGCTTTTCAAATTGACCATGCCCTAGGTCAACCCATTAACTCATTTTCCCATGGAATGAAACAAAAACTACTGGTTTCAGGCGCATTAATTCCCGATCCCAAACTATTTATATTGGATGAACCTTTGGTAGGGCTAGACCCCCAATCAGCAAAAATATTAAAGGATGTCATGAAAGAACATTGTAATAATGGAGGCACAGTATTTTTCTCCTCCCATGTGTTGGAAGTCGTAGAAAATCTATGTGATCGGGTGGCCATAATTAATAAAGGGAAATTAATAGCCTGTGATACCCCAGAAAATATTAAGAAAAATACCAATGCTACGCTAGAACAAATTTTCTTGGAGATGACCAAAGATGAATAAATTTATGTCTTTAACCAAATTACAATTAAAGGATTTTTTTAGTCGATACCAGAGTGGACTAAATCTGAAAAAAGGAATACTGGGAAAAGGACTTTTTATAGTGGTTGGGTTGTTATTACTATTTCCTGCCATTCAATTATCCCAGAGTCTTTATACTCCCTTGGCCATGGTGGGTTATCCTCAAATACTGGTTACCCTTGCCTATATAGGTGCTGTGATTGCTATGTTATTTGCCGCAATACCTTTTATCATGTCTATCTTTTTTTATTCTAAGGACATTACATTTTTATCTTCCCTACCTATAAAAGAAAGTGCAATAGTTTTGTCAAAATTAAGTGCGATTTATATTTATCTTTTAGGGATGAGTGCATTTATCTTTGGACCAGCTTTAGCAATCTACACCATAAATCAGGAAATGAATATTTTACTGATTTTGTTATCTCTTATTGCCTTTATTGTTTCGCCTATATTACCTCTAACCATTGCCACTTTGATTATTTTACCTATTATGCGATGGGTGGGGGGAAGCAAAAGGAGGAATTTATTTTCCATATTGGGAAGTATCCTTTTTCTATTTTTCATTGTTGCCTTGCAATTAATATTGTCAAGATTTCAGTCTGATCCAGAAAGGATGCAACAATTACTAGCCCAACCAGAGGGGTTATTAAAGGCAGTGGGGAAACCCTTCCCCCCTAGTCTATGGCTTACCAATATGGTCCAGGGTTCATTTGTAGACATGATATTGTTTTTAGGAATAACCATTATTCTGGTTTTGCTTCTACAGGGTCTATCCAAAGCCATTTATAGAAAGGCTATGATGTCCTTTAGTCAAGAAGGTAGTGTAAGCATAAAAGAAGGAAGCATTTATTATAAAAAGAGAAGTGTAGGATTACAACTCATTAGGAGAAATTTTTTCATTATTACCTCCAATCCCACATTTTTTCTCAATACTTTTTTGAATATGTTGGTCCCCGTATTAGTTTTTGGAATAAGTATGTTTACAGGAGAAACATCTATAGAGGCTTTAAATTCACCTTTATTAGCCCCCTATAGAGTGCTTATATTTGCAGGGGTATTATCTTCTCCTGCTATCATTAGCAATATATCTGCTACGGCGATTACAAGGGAAGGAAAGGCTTTTTGGGAGACCAAAGTTTTACCTATTTCTTTGAAGGATAATCTTCGCTATCGGGTAATCACTACCATGATTTTAAACTTATTTGGTTCATTATTATTAGGTATAGGCAGTATGTTTATTATGGATCTTTCGGCCATGGATATTCTTTTAGGCATAGTGGTTACCATTTCTTTAACCCTATTTTTAGCCACTGTGGATATTGTGATCAATATTTTTAGACCGATGTTGAATTGGACCCATCCCACTGCGGCAGTGAAAAACAATATGAATGTGATGATTTCCTTGGCTTTACGAGTAGTTATAGGCTTTGGTATATATGGAATATTTATGGTGGTAAAGGCCAAAAATGAAACAATGATTATTCTTATATCAGGTATATTTTTCCTTCTTTATCTTCTTGCAAGACATCTTGTGTATAAGGTTTTTGTGAAAAAATTTAAAGAAATTTCAATTTAGGGAGGACAGGTTGGAAAGTAGAAATAGATGTTAGTAACTTAGAGATAGAACGTTAAGGGTAGGGGAGTGTATAGGAAAGATAATACTTAAGTGGGGGAAACGCTATGAATTGTAAAGCCTATGAACTAAACGATTTAAAGAATTATAAATATGTAGTCATTATAGCAAAGTACCATGGGAAATGGGTTTTGTGTAGACATAAAAAGAGAGAGACATGGGAAACCGCTGGTGGACATATAGAGTTAGGTGAAACTCCCTTGGATGCTGCTAAAAGAGAATTGTTTGAAGAAACAGGTGCTACTTCATTTGATATAAAACCCATATTTGATTATTGGGCTGGCGATGAAACTTCATGGGCTAATGGAATGGTCTTTTATGCAGAGATAAAGGAATTAAATGACTTACCCGAAAGTGAAATGGAAAAAATAGAATGTTTTGAAACATTGCCATCTAACTTAACATACAAAGATATTACGCCAAAGCTATTTCAGCATTTAGAGAATAACTTTAAGCATATATTTTCAGCATAATCTATTGGATTCTTGTGTGTTCTTGTATCAGTAGAGCTATATGAATTTGATAAAAATGTTCACAAAATAGTAGAAAAAAACTCCTTAATTTTGGACTGTTATTATGTTAGGATAAAATGTAATGACAAAAAATCAAAAGGAGCTTACTCATGAAGAATAAAAAAATTGTATTTCTTATTGTCATAGCATTATCAATCCTCACATTGGTAGCATGTACAAAAGATAGTAAAAAAGATCAAGAGTCTGCAAGTGAAACAGGAGAAAATCAGCAAGTAGAAGATAATCTGAATAAAGATGATGATACAGGGAAAACAGCTCTGCCAGATGGAGAATCTGATGAAAAAGCAAATGAAAATGTTTCGGAAAGCAACACACCAAATTCAATAACAAAAGTAAAAGGAAGAAAAGAATTTCTGACAAGATTAGATGACATACAAGAAGAACTTGATACCTTACCAGAAAAAAAGGATTCAGATGCTGGAGCAACAAATGCTATGCGCAGTTTCTACGGAAAATCCTATGATATGTATGATGAAGCCTTAAATGATATCTATGCTTTATTAAAAAAGCAGTTGTCCTCAGAAACAATGAAAAATTTAAAAACTGAACAAATTAAATGGATAGAACAAAAAGAAGCTTTAGCAGATCAAGAAGCTTCCCAATACAAGGGTGGAACCTTTGAATTTGTTGCCTATCATTCATCCCTTTACCAATCAACAAAAGATAGATGTTATGAGTTAGTGAACAAGTATATGACAGAATAAAAAATAGAAGTGAATGTTAGTGAGGGCAGATGGATCGCTTTATCCATCTGCCCTCATTATTTTCTAAATATCAATATAAGAAACCGAATTCTCTGTCCAATCTAAAAATTTCCCAAAATCTTGCCCACTGATGGTCACTGTTGCTGTATTGACATTGGGATGAAAGTTTATTTTATCAGCTTCTTTTAAATCCTTATCAATCAATACCTCAACCGCATCCTGTTCATCATTAATGAGGCCAAAGGGAGAAACCGCTCCAGTTTCCAATCCTAAATATTTAGTGAGGCGCTTATCCGAGGCAAAGCTAAGTTTTTCTCCACCTACATAACTAGATAAACGACTAAAATCTACTTTTTTTGAATCGGTTAATACCACGAGAAAGTGTCTTTTTCCCTTTTGATTTCTTAAAAATAAATTTTTACAATGCACACCTTCAATATCTGCCCAATATTTTTCCGCTTCTTCCACCGTATATACGGGAGGATGTTCATGGCGTTGATAGACAATACCTAACTCATCTAAAACTTCATAAACGCTTTGTTCTTTTTGATCCATTTATACTTCCTCCTATGCTCATCAATATACTGTTAGAAATTACAATTATGCCTATTATACCAAATAATGAAGAATTTAACAATTTTATGGGAATTTGCTAATCATTCCACAGATTCCCTGTGGACAAAATAAAGGTTTTATTTTATAATAAATAGGTAATTGAGAGAAAGAATCATTTTCACTCCCTTAGCTCAGCTGGTCAGAGCACCTGACTCTTAATCAGGGTGTCCAGGGTTCGAATCCCTGAGGGAGTACCATACATAAGATAAATATATAATGCAAGGAAGAAATTCCTTGCTTTTTTGTTTTTAAAAGACTTATAATAGGATATCCTTAAGAAGAAGGATAATATAGAAAACAATTTTAAGGAGGGGTATTTATGGGTTGTAATTGTAACGGAGATCACGATCATAAACATGACCATGATCATGGGGAGTGCCAATGCCATGGAGATCATCATCATGAAGATGCTGAGATGATGTATTTGACTTTAGAAGATGGTAGTGAATTGGAATGCGAAATTGTGGTTGGATTTGAAGTGGATGGAAAGGATTATATTGTTTTGCTTCCTGAAGGGGAAGAAACAGTATTTATTTATGGCTACCAAGAAACTGAAGAAGGGCCAGTGTTATCTGTTATTGAAGATGATGATGAATTTGAAAAGGTAGCTGAAGTATATGACGCCATGCTGGACGAAGAATTTGAGGATGAATTAGAGCAAGAATAATGACTTTGCCTTTAGCTTATTCTTGGAAAATTTTATAAAGTAGGTTTATTATAACACTCCTGTGGAATAATCATAATAAGAAAGTTTGATCCCTTACATACAAATCAACTTTCTTATTTTACAAAATGATTGCAGGAGTGTTGTATTTATGAGAAAATTTAAGCGATTACCTCAGCATATAGGGGTCATCCCTGATGGCAATAGAAGATGGGCAGTAGCCCAGGGGATGGAAAAACAAGAGGGATATGACCATGGTATTGATCCGGGTTTTCAGCTTTATCAAATGTGCCTGGACTTAGGAGTCAAGGAGCTTACCTTTTATGGATTTACCCAAGACAATACAAAGAGACCAAAGCAGCAAACCACAGCCTTCCAAAAGGCCTGTATAGATGCAGTAAATAGTTTGGCCCATAGAGACGCTGAACTTTTGGTCATTGGAAATACCTCCTCTCCCTTATTCCCCAAAGAACTTCTTCCTTATACCAAACCTGTAAAATTTGGGGAAGGAAAAATAAGAATTAATTTTTTAGTAAACTATGGATGGAATTGGGATTTAAGTCATGCTTTAGATAAGCAAGGGCAGTGTTCCCAAGCTTTAGGAAAACAAATGATTAAAAATATAGCCTCTTGTGATATCTCACGGGTAGATCTTATTTTAAGGTGGGGTGGGCGAAGAAGGCTAAGTGGATTTTTACCTGTACAATCCATTTATTCAGATTTTTATATTATAGAGGACTATTGGCCAGACTTTAAACCCGAACATTTTTATAATGCTTTGGATTGGTATGAAAATCAAGATATTACCCTAGGAGGGTAGTAAATTTTCGTGTAAAATTGCAAAACTAAGCACTTGTTGATATCAACAAGTGCTTAGTTTTGTTTGCTTCTATTAAGGGTATTTTTTAGGTGTTCGGCTTTCCCTTTGGTAAGAGATTTAAGGGCAGGGACATGATAGTATTCGAGTACTTTATCCTTATCAATATTTTTATTGGATAATAAGGCCTCTAGTTTCTTAGCCTCCACATCAGATATAATATTTGAGGAATCATCCTTTGATGAAGAATCATCCTCTCCTAGTTCTTCCAGAGCAGTCATTCCTATATTGGTAAGGTCACGAAGAGCTCTGGCTTTTGCTCTAGTCTCTGCCATACGGATGATATGCCTAGAGATCATTCTATTGACATTGGTGGTATCCGCATCCCCATAGCCAGTGAAAGATCCTTCCTTGGTGTGGGCAACAGCCCTAAAGATGGCTCTATGTTCCTGGGGATCATAGCTTACCATCTGGGTTTCTATGCCTGTTAAACCTTTTTGATGGGCAGTATCTAATAATCCTTCATAGGTAACAAATTCTTTTCCTTGCAAATTGACAATAAATCTTTTATCTATAGACACCTTATCATTCCTCCTGTCTATCATTAATGGTATGTCTTAAAATCATCTTTTCATAGCGACTTCTCATTTCTTCTTCAATTTCTTTATTGGCTAAGTAGAGCTTTTCGGATTGTTTTTTATTGGAAATATAGTGAAATAATAATTCGCTATCGGTCATTTCATTAGGAATTTTCATGTTTTCACTCCTAAAAATCTTCTGGGATTCTAATATCCTTAGGCAAATACTTTGCCATATACTTTATTTGCTGTTGGGAACTTTCATATCTTTGTTTCCAATATTCTTTTTCTATAAATAATTCTTGCATATATTTATCTTTTTTTTGCAAAATAGTTAATGTATCATCAGTAAGATTGATCATAATCTAACCTCCAATATCTATTCCTTAATCTATTTTTCCCAGACTTTAAAAACTTAACTCAGAATTTAGTCTATCAATTAATGGTAATAAACAAGAAAATAAAGGGAATTATATTTATTTAAAGTCGGTGGAATATCAATTAATATATTTGTAAATGTGAATACTATTTTTAGGAGGTGAGATGATGAAGGCAAAAAAATTTAAGCTTTCTAATTTTGAAATACCCCATGATTTACGGGACAAAGCTCAAAGTATTGAAACACAAATAGGTGAACTATCAGGTGTTAATGCAGTAAGAGTAGATCCATTTGCCCAAACGGTGACAGTTGACTTTAATGAAGGGGAAGTATCTGAAAAAGAGATTACCTCTATATTAGAGGAAAATCAATTTATGTAAGGTTCCTCAATAGGGATACAAAGCAAGTCCTTTGGGACTTGCTTTGTAAAAATAATTCTAATAAATCAAGACAAATTTATGTTATAATCATATCTAAACAATAGCTATAATATAAAAAGGGAAAAAGAAGGGATGATCATATTGACTAAAAATCCAGTGGTTACTATTGAAATGGAAAAGGGAGGTACAATCAAGGTAGAACTATACCCTGATGTAGCACCTAATACAGTGAATAACTTTATTGATCTTGTAAATAAGGGATTTTATGATGGCACAATTTTCCACCGTGTTATTCCAGGATTCATGATACAAGGAGGCGACCCTCAGGGATCTGGAATGGGGGGACCTGGATATGGAATTAAGGGAGAATTTAAAATTAATGGCTTTAATAATGATTTAACTCATACTAGAGGGGTAATTTCTATGGCAAGAGCACAAAACCCTAACTCTGCTGGTTCACAGTTTTTTATCATGCATGAAGATTCACCTCATTTAGATGGACAGTATGCTGCCTTTGGCAAGGCCATAGAGGGCATGGAAGTCGTGGATGAAATAGCAAATGTAAAAAAGGATTTTGCAGATCGTCCCAGAGAAGAACAAAAAATGAAAAAGGTAACTGTAGAATTATTTGGGCAAGAATATCCAGAACCTGAAAAAATATAAATCTGCAAAGCAGAGGGTAATCAACGGATTACTCTGCTTTTTTGCTTCTTTTCATCATAGGATTGTATTATAATAAAGAAAATAGAGGAAAGAGGTGGTTATAGAGTGGCTGTTCAAATCATTACTGACAGTGCGGCAGATTTACCTAAGGAATTAATTCAAGAATACAGTATAGATGTTATGCCCCTAAGGGTCTATCTAGGGGAGAAAGAATACATAGATGGGGAAACCATTCAGCCCCTGGAGGTATTTCAAAATATGCGGGAGGGTACCCAATACAAAACGGCTCAAGTGCCCTTGCAAGTATTTGAAGATATCTTTAGTAAATATGCCGAAAAGGGGCAAAGTTGCATTTATATCGCTTTTTCTTCAGAATTATCCGGTACATATCAATCCTCTGTAATGGCAAAACAACAGGTATTAGAGGAATACCCAGATTTTGATATAGAAGTCATTGATACCAAGGCAGCTTCTATGGGATTTGGCTTGATTGTAAAATATGCTGCCCAAATGGCCCAAAAAGGTAAAACAAAAGAGGAAATTGTAGAAGCCATACACTTTTTTTCCAACCATATGGAGCACATCTTTACCGTAGATAATTTAGAATATCTCTATCGGGGTGGAAGGGTAAGTCGTACTGCTGCCTTCGTAGGGGGAATTCTCAACATAAAACCTGTTTTACATGTGGAAGACGGGAAATTAATTCCCCTTGAAAAGATTAGAGGAAGAAAAAAAGTGATTAAAAGAATGGTAGACATTATGGAAGAAAGAGGAGTAGATTATTCCAATCAAACCATTGGAATAAGTCACGGAGATGATATGGAGGCAGTAGAAGCTCTCATGGACCAGATCAAAGAAAGATTAGGTTGTAAGGAGTTTATCATCACCCTAGTAGGATCTACCATAGGCTCCCATTCCGGCCCAGGTACATTGGCACTGTTTTTCTTGAATAAAGAAATTCCAGATAGGTATAAATCATAAGAAAAAATACATACAAATGAAACAATAGGACCATGGAAATTAAATTTCCATGGTCCTATTGTTTAAAAGGCTATAATAACTCCCCCATCATTGGCATATACCGTACTGATACCTGCTGTTTCTACAATAATAATATCTTTGAAGTCATAACGCTTAAGAATTTCCTCTTTTAGTTCTTTGGCTTTTTCAAAGGCATTACAGTGGGCAATACCCAGAATCTTATCTTCGAATTTTTCTCCTTGATCTCCGATGATTTCCACTAGGCGTCTAAAGGCTTTTTTGGAGCTGCGCACCTTTTCCACTTCTTTGATGTTCCCATGTCCATCCTCTCCCATAATGGGTTTTATATTTAATGCAGAGGCAATTTTTCCCTTTAACTTGCTCAAACGTCCTGCTTTTACAAGATTATCTAAGGACTCTAAAATGAAAAAGGTTTTTAATTCAGAAATATAATGATTTGCCTTTTCTACAATGCTTTCTTTCTCTAAATTTCCATCTATTAATTCCTGTAACTTCATGGAAATAAGAGTTTCTGCAATGGAAGCACTTAAAGAGTCAAAAACGTGGATGAACTTATCCCCTATTTGCTCTAAAAACATCTTTTTTGCCAGCATAGCACTATTATAAGAGCCGCTTAAAGCAGAGGAAAGGGTGACCACAAAGATATTGTCTGCTTCTGCCCTTTTAAATCTTTCCATGTAATCTCCAGGAGATGGACAAGAGGTTTGGGGAGCAGTAGGACTATCTTTCATTAATTTAACTAATTCCATAGAATCTAAACTCTTATCATCTACAAGCTTATGATCTCCCACCCTTATTGTTAATGGAATTAGGTCAATGTTTAATTTTTTTTCTAGCTCTCCATTTAGATCACAACAACTATCTGCTAATAATTTAAAACTCATATTTGTAACCCTCTCCTCTCAGGTTGATTAGATTTATCATAACATAAAACAAGAAAAATGCATCAAAAATTAAATTAATTATTTATATTCCCAAATAATTAATTTATATTCATATTTTTTGGGGCTAGTCTGTTACAATGTTATAATAAATATAACAATAAAGAAAGAGGGGAGAAGATGAAGTTTAAAAAGACTATTTTACTTTTACTTATACTTGTAATCATGATATTTACAGGATGCTCAAAGTCATCAAAAGCAGAAGACATATTTGAAAGTTATTTTTCCCAATGGCAACAGGGAGAATATAGTGCCATGTACGATTTACTCACTAGAGACATAAAGGAACAGCTATCTAAAGAAGATTTTATAAAAAGATATGAGAACATATTTGGAGGAATTGAAGCAAAAAATATAAAAGTTGAAATAAATAAAGAGGAGAAGACCAAAAAAGAAGATGATCGCCTCATTATTCCATATACTGTGAAAATGGATACCCTTGCCGGGAAAATTGAATACTCCCACCAGGCTCTACTCACTAAGGAAAAGGAAAATGGCTGGCGGCTAAGTTGGGATGAAAAAATGATTTTTCCTCAAATGGAGAAAAATGATCAAATAAGAGTAGAGACCGTTGCAGCCAAAAGAGGAATAATCAAGGATAGAAACGATATCGAGCTTGCAAGCAATGGACAAATTCAGATGATAGGCATTGTCCCTGAAAAACTTGGAGATCAGGAAGAAGAAGTAAAGAAAAAACTTTCTGAGCAATTGCATATTACTGTAGAAGATATTGATAAAAAACTAAGTGCAACTTGGGTAAAACCGGAATTATTCGTACCTATTCGGGCTATAGCTAGCGAGGAAAAAGGAAAACTTGAAGAATTAACCCAACTATCAGGAGTCACCAATCAAAGACAATCAGCTAGAGTCTATCCCTTAAAGGAAAAAGCCGCCCATCTCGTGGGGTATATAGGAAACATCAATCAGGAAGAACTAGAAAAATTAAAAGATGAAGAATACAATTCAAATAGCATCATTGGTAAGAGTGGTCTAGAATCTCTTTATGAAAAACAATTAAGAGCTATAGATGGTAAAAAAATAAATATTGTTGGAGAAGACAATAAGATAAAAGAAACCCTTGCACAAAAAGAACATAAGGATGGACAAGATCTACAATTGACCATCGATGTTTCTCTTCAGGAATCCATTTACGGAGAAATGCAGGGGGAAGTAGGTACTGCGGTAGCAATGCACCCTAAAACAGGGGAAGTTCTTGCTTTGGTCAATAGTCCGTCCTATGATCCAAATGCCTTTATCCTAGGCCTATCCAGTGAACAATGGGAAAACTGGAATGAAGATCCTGCTAAACCCTTATTAAACCGTTTTACCCATACCTATACGCCAGGATCGGTATTTAAACCCATCACTGCCGCTATTGCCTTAGAGGAAAAGGCTATTGATTCTAATGAAAAGGTCAATATCTCCGGATTACAATGGCGTAAGGATTCATCTTGGGGAGATTATTATATCTCTCGGGTAAAGGATCCTGGTAAAGCAGTGAATCTTAGAGACGCTTTTGTGTATTCTGATAATATTTATTTTGCTCAAGCGGCTTTAAATACAGGAAAGAAAGCCTTTATAGAGGGCACCAAAAAATTTGGAATAGGAGAAAAAATTCCCTTTACCTATTCGATAAATTCATCCCAACTGGCTAAGGATGAGTCCCTAGGAAAGGGAGATGTACAACTGGCAGATAGTGGTTATGGTCAGGGAGAAGTATCCATGAGTCCTCTCCATCTTAGTATGGTGTATACCACCTTTATTAACGATGGAAACATCCTTCAACCTACTTTAAATAAAAAGGATACCTTAGAGAATACAAAACCATGGAAAGAAGGAATTATCTCCAAAGAAACCGCTCAAAGAATAAAAGATGATTTAGTAGAGGTAATAGAAAATCCAGAGGGAACGGGCAATCCCGCAAAAATCCCTGGGACTACCCTGGGAGGGAAAACTGGCACGGCAGAACTAAAGGGAAGTAAGGAAGAAAAGGGCCAGGAACTAGGATGGTTTGTTGCCTTCAACCACGATGAGCCAGAGATATTAGTCACCATGATGATAGAACAAGTTGAAAACAAAGGTGGAAGCGCCTATGTAGTGCCAAAGGTAAAGAAAGTAATAGAAAACTATGGGCAATAAATAGGAAAAATAATGAAATAACGAGGGATCTTTATGAAGATCCCTTGCCCTCTAAATAACTTTCCAAAATAAAGTAGGAAAGTTATTTTTTCTTTTTGAATACACTTAAACAAAGAGCATATTGAGGGGGCAGAAAATTGAAAAAAACTTTTGTTTTGGACACTAGCGTCTTATTAGAAGACCCAAATGCACTATATCAGTTTCAAGATAATGAAATCATCATTCCCATAGTGGTGCTGGAAGAATTGGATGGGAAAAAAAGATTAGAAAATCAATTGGGACGCAATGCCAGGCAAGTTTCAAGGGAATTAGATAAGCTAAGAGAAAGAGGGGATTTACAAACAGGAGTTACCTTAGAAGGGGGAGGATGCATAAAGGTTGAAATCAACCACAAGCATTTAACAGCAGTAAAGGAATATTTCCCTCAGGTAACCAATGATAATAGAATATTGGCAGTGGCCTTTAATCTCATGGAAGAAAGAAAAAACCAAGAAGATGCTGAAAAGGTGATATTGGTCAGTAAAGATATTTTGGTGCGGGTAAAAGCTCATGCCCTAGGCATTATAGCCCAAGATTATATGGCAGGAAGAATGGTACCCAAAAGAGAATATTATCAAGGCTACATCACTTTGGAGGTTCCTTCCTCCCTAATCAATGATATCTATAGCCATGGAAAAATAAATCTACCAGAAGAATATTTTGAGTTGTATGATTTTTACCCCCATGAGTTTATCATATTAAAGGATCAAGAGGGAGGCTCTCAATCTGCAGTAACCTATTATGAATATGATACCATGGCATTGAGACTCATGCCCTTTCCCACCCAAGATGTTTGGGGCATCCATCCTAGAAACCTTCAGCAGAAAATGGCCATAGAATTATTATTAAATGAGGATATTCCCTTGGTGACCCTTACGGGGAAAGCTGGTACAGGAAAAACTCTATTGGCCCTTGCCGCAGGATTATATAAGACTGAGGATCTAAATGTTTACAAGAAGTTATTGGTTGCCAAACCCATTGTACCCATGGGCAAAGATATTGGATACTTACCCGGGGATAAAGATCAGAAATTAAAACCTTGGATTCAACCAATTTATGATAATTTAGAATATATTTTTGGGGACTATAAGGGAGGGGCAGGAGATATACTCGTAGGGCTAAGAAAGATAGCGATCGAGCCTTTAACCTTTATTCGAGGCAGAAGTATACCCCAACAATTTATTATTATTGATGAGGCCCAAAACCTCACCAAACATGAAATCAAGACCATAATATCAAGAGTAGGAGAAGGGAGTAAAGTTGTATTAATTGGAGATCCAGAACAAATTGATAACCCTTATCTGGATTCTTGCAATAATGGTTTGACCTATGTGGTAGAAAAGTTAAAAGAATATCCTGAGGCTGGTCATGTGACTTTTACCAAAGGAGAACGCTCTAGGTTAGCCCAATTGGCGGCCGATGTATTGTAAAGAGACAGCAAAAAGGGAAAGGGGCCTACACCCTTAAAAAGTTTCGATATAATCCTAAAAATGAGATATAATAATTCCTAAGGATAAATTGTTTTTTAAAAAAACAAAGGGGTAAAATGATATTCAAGGAGGCTGAGTGATGAATAAAATTAAATTTGATTTTTCCCATGGGGGAATCGAGGAGCATGAGCTAAACCAAGTACAAGCACAGGTACAATGTGCCCACAATATTTTACATGACAAAAAGGGTGCCGGCAGTGATTATTTGGGCTGGTTAGATTATCCTATTTCTTATGACCAAGAAGAATTTGCAAGGGTGAAGAAGGCTGCGAAAAAAATTAAATCCAACTCTGATGTACTGATTGTCATAGGTATCGGGGGATCATATTTAGGGGCTCGAGCAGTTATAGAGGCTTTTAATCATTCCTTTTATGATCTATTGCCCAAGGAAAAGCGTAGTCATCCTACGGTTTTATTTGCAGGACATCATATCAGTGGTACATATTTAAAGGAATTATTAGAGTATGTAGAGGATAAAGACATCAGCGTTAATGTGATTTCTAAATCAGGAACCACCACTGAACCTGCGATTGCTTTCCGAGTTTTCAAAGATTTATTAGAAAGAAAATATGGCAAGCAAGAGGCTAAAAATAGAATATATGTGACTACAGATAAGGAAAAGGGAGCCCTAAAAAAATTAGCCAATGATGAGGGCTATGAAACCTTTATTATTCCTGATGATGTGGGAGGCAGATATTCAGTGTTAACCCCTGTAGGACTTCTCCCCATTGCGGTAGCGGATATCAATATTGATGAGCTGATGGAAGGGGCAAAAGCTGCTAGAGAAGAATATGCAATAGAGGATCTTGAGCAAAACCCTTGTTATCAATATGCAGCTATACGGAACATCCTATACAATAGGGGAAAAGACATAGAGATTTTAGTGAACTATGAACCTTCTTTGCATTATTTTTCAGAATGGTGGAAACAATTGTTTGGGGAAAGTGAAGGTAAGGACGGCAAGGGAATCTTTCCAGCAGCAGTAGACTTTTCTACCGACCTTCATTCCCTGGGGCAGATTATTCAAGAGGGAAAAAGAAACTTATTTGAAACCAATATTCAAATTAAAAAGCCACAAAAAGATATGGAAATTCTTCACGATCCAGAAAATATTGACGGGTTAAACTTTATCAGTGGAAAAACCATGGATGTTGTAAATAAAATGGCCTTCCAAGGAACCTTATTGGCCCATATAGATGGGGGCGTGCCCAATCTAGTTTTAGAAATACCAGAAATGAATGAATATTACATGGGCCAACTCATTTATTTCTTTGAAAAAGCCTGTGGATTAAGCGGATACATTTTAGGGGTAAACCCCTTTAACCAACCAGGGGTAGAAGCCTATAAGAAAAATATGTTTGCCCTTTTGGAAAAGCCTGGATTTGAAGAATTAAGAGAGCAATTGCAAGCTAGGATAAACAGATAAGATCTTTAAATTTTTGTGAACAAAGAAGGATTTTTACTGTTCGTATCGAATAGTTTATAGGAGTCATAAGTATCACAATATAAAAATTTAAGGGGGAAATACAACATGACTAAGAAGTTGCTAGTATTGCTTTTGGTATTAGGACTTGTGATGACTGCATTTGTTGGCTGCAGCAGTGGTGATACAACACCAGAAGGCGAGCCAGAAGACCAAGAGCCAGCTGCTGGAGAAGACGCAAAAATCACAATGGTTACCGATGTTGGTGGAGTAAATGATAACTCCTTTAACCAATCTGCATGGGAAGGATTACAAAAATCAGAGAAGGATCTAGGCGTAGAAGTTGCTTATATTGAATCTAAAGATGCAAGTGACTACGTAGCAAACTTAGAGTCCGCTCTAGATGCAGAAAATGATTTGATTTGGGGCATTGGCTTTTTAATGGGTGATGATATCTTAAAAGCAGCTCAAGATAACACAGACCAAAAATATGCCATTATTGATATGGCCTATGATGATACCCCAGAAAATCTTATCGGTGTGGTATTCCAGGCTGAACAACCTTCTTTCCTAGTAGGTTACATAGCAGGAAAAATGACTGAAACTGGTAAAGTAGGCTTTGTAGGCGGCGAAAAAAGTGCTGTAATTGATGGATTTGATTATGGTTTCCATGCGGGAGTTAAATTTGCCAATCCCGATGTAGAAGTATTTAGACAATATGCAGACAATTTTAATGATGTTGCCAAAGGTAAAGCGATAGCAACCAAAATGTTCCAAGATGGTGCAGATATTGTATTCCACGCTGCTGGCGCAACAGGCGATGGAGTAATTGAAGCAGCTAAAGAGCAAGATAAATGGGCTATTGGTGTAGATAGAGACCAAAGCGACTTAGCTCCTGAAAATGTCTTAACTTCTGCCATGAAACGTGTAGACAATGCTGTATATAATATTGCTAAAGATCTTAAAGAAGGTAAATTCCAAGGAGGAGAAACTGTTGTATATGGATTAAAAGAAAATGGAGTAGATATTGCTCCAACTTCTGATAAGCATGTTCCAGCAGATCTTCTAAAGGAAGTAGAGGACTTAAAACAACAAATGATTGATGGAAAAATAGTTGTTCCCTTTGATGAAAAAACCTTTGAAGATTTTAAAGTAGAATAGTATAATATTACTATTAGAATGTCAAACAGCGCAGGCGATTCGTCTGAGCTGTTTGAATATTGCCTGTATTGGAGGATAGAAACATGGCAAATATTAATTTTGACCGTAAAGTTATTGAAATGAAAGATATTGTAAAAAAGTTTGGAGACTTTACTGCCAATGATCATATTAATCTTACAGTGCATGAAGGGGAAATACATGCTCTTTTAGGAGAAAATGGAGCAGGTAAGACCACCTTAATGAATGTATTGTATGGGTTATACCAACCTACTGAGGGAGAAGTATATATAAAAGAACAAAGAGTGGATATCCTAGATCCCAATATAGCTATTGGTTTAGGAATAGGTATGGTACATCAGCACTTTATGCTGGTACAGCCCTTCACTGTAGCAGAAAATATTATTTTAGGTAGTGAGATTACAAAGCCCCTAGGGGTTTTAGATATGCCAAAAGCAGTAGAACAAGTAAAAGAGTTATCACAGAAATATGGTCTTCATGTGGACCCCCATTCAAAGATACAAGATATTACCGTAGGTATGCAACAAAGGGTGGAAATCCTGAAAGCGCTATACAGAGGAGCAGAAATATTGATCCTAGATGAGCCCACAGCGGTACTTACTCCTCAAGAAATTAAAGAACTTATACAAATTATGCGTAATCTTACAAAAGAAGGAAAAACCATTATTATTATCACCCATAAATTAAAGGAAATAAAAGAAGCAGCAGATTTTTGTACCATTATCAGACGAGGAAAACACATCGATACAGTAAAAGTAGAAGAGACTAGTGAATCAGAATTGGCCTCTATGATGGTAGGTAGAGAAGTGAGTTTTGAGGTAGATAAGGATGAAAAACAACCTGGAGACAAGGTATTAGAAATAAAAAATCTTATGGTAAAAGACAATAGGGGAATCAATGCGGTAGAGGGATTATCCCTAGAGGTTAGAGCAGGGGAGATCTTGGGAATTGCCGGAGTAGATGGCAATGGACAAAGTGAATTAATTGATGCCATTACAGGGCTTAAAAAGATTGAATCCGGTAGTGTAAGTATAAATGGAAAAGATGTCACAGGTAAAACAGTCAAAGAAATTATTGAAAGTGGAATATCGAGTATTCCAGAAGATAGACAAAAAAGAGGCTTGATCATGGATTTTACTGTGGCAGAAAATATGGTACTAGAAAATTATTATAAGGAACCCTTTGCAAAAAAAGGAAGACTTAGCTATGAGAGTATGAAAAAATTTGCCAGAGAATTGATAGAGAAATTTGATGTTAGACCTACCAATGAAAATCTACAGGCCAAATCCCTTTCGGGTGGGAATCAACAAAAGGTTATTATTGCAAGGGAAGTGACCAATGATCCAGATCTTTTAATTGCAGCTCAGCCCACCAGAGGACTAGACGTAGGTGCTATAGAATATGTACACAAATCTTTGGTAGAACAACGGGATAAAAACAAAGCGGTATTATTAGTTTCCCTAGAACTAGATGAAGTGTTAAATGTATCGGATAGAATTGCTGTAATCTATGAAGGGAAAATTGTAGGTGTAGTAGATGCTAAAGAAGCAGATGAAAACACCCTAGGGATCATGATGGCAGGAGGTGACCCAAATAATGGAAAGTAAAAAGAAAAAATCTTTCCCTATTAAAAGTATATTTAAAGGAAATTTTGGATTTACCCTAATCTCTATTATTATTGGATTTATTGTAGGGGCCATTATGTTAAAGCTAGTAGGCTTTGATCCCTTAGAAGCCTATAAAATCATGTTTAAAGGTGCCTTTAGCAGACCTAAATATATTGGTTGGGTGATTATAAGATCTACTCCCCTAATCTTAACAGGGTTATCTGTGGCCTTTGCATTTAGGACAGGGCTCTTTAATATAGGAGCAGAAGGACAATTTATTGTTGGAGCCTTAGTGGCGACAGCAGCAGGCTATTTTTTGAACCTTCCCCCTATTATTCATCCTATTGTAGTGTTTGTATTGGCAGTAGCAGCTGCGGCCCTTTGGGGAGGAGTTGCAGGTTATTTAAAGGCTAAATTTGGTATCCATGAAGTTATTGCAACCATCATGCTAAACTGGATTGCTTTTTATGGAAGTAATTATTTTGTCCACTTTGATGCTTTTAAAAGACCCCATAGCCAAGCCACTTATAAAATTTTAGAAAGCGCCCAAATAGGAATTTTAAGTCAATGGAAAAAGACGGCAGGCGGAAAAGCTTTTCTAAATAATATCCCCTTTTTAAAGGATTTACTTGGGGCACCTATTAATTTAGGAATCATTGTAGCCATTTTGATGGCGGTAGTGGTATGGTATATTTTAAATAAGACCACTTTAGGCTATCAATTGAGAGCAGTAGGATTTAATCCCCATGCGGCAGAATATGGGGGGATTAATGTAAATAAAAACATCGTTGTTTCCATGCTTATTGCTGGTGGACTAGCGGGGGCAGCAGGGGCAGTGCATGTCATGGGCTTGACCCACTCCATAACAATATTATCTGCCATGGAGAACTATGGATTTAATGGTATAGCCGTTGCCCTAATTGGAGGCAATACAGCTTTAGGATCGGTATTATCGGGACTATTGTTTGGCTTTTTCCAATATGGAGGTCCCAAAATACAACCTGCTCTAAGGGCACCCTCAGAAGTTATAGACATTATGATTGGTACCATTGTATTTTTCATTGCTATTCCTAATTTTATTAGGATGATCCTTTCTGTTAGAAGAAAAAGAGGTGAAAAGCATGCTAAGTAGTATAGGATTTTTACTGGGAACTACATTGATGTATTCCTCACCTTTAATTTATACAGCCTTGGGAGGAGTTATTTCAGAGAATTCCGGGGTTGTCAATATCGGTCTAGAAGGAATGATGACTATAGGAGCCTTTGCTGGGGCTGCCGTAGGCTTTTATACCCAAAATCCTTGGTTGGGCTTTTTGGCTGCAGGTTTAGCTGGAGGAATTTTGGCCCTTTTACACGCCATTGCTACCGTCACCTTTACAGCGGATCAAGTGGTATCGGGCATTGCCATTAATTTCTTGGGACCAGGACTTGCTCTTTTCTTAAGTAGAATATTTTTTGAAGGAGCAACGCAAACAAAGGCTATATCTTTAGATCATAAGATGCCTAGACCCTTCAATGGGCTATTTGCCAAAAATTCCTTTGGGGATATGGTATTTAACCAATATGCTACAGTATATCTAGCCTTTGTCCTTGTGGTTCTTTTATGGTTTGTTCTATATAAAACTAAATTAGGGCTTAGAATTAGAGCAGTAGGAGAATATCCTAAGGCAGCAGATACTCTAGGAATTAATGTATTTCGCCTACGATATCTTGCAGTTATTCTTTCAGGAGTTTTTGCAGGATTTGGTGGGGCTGCTATGAGTATAGCAGTGGTCTCTAGCTTTAGGCAAACCTTGATTTCAGGCCATGGCTTTATTGCTCTAGCAGCGATGATCTTTGGTAAATGGAGACCTCAAGGAGCTATGTGGGCTTGTTTATTATTTGGAGCCACCCAAGGATTAGTCGTATTTTTGGGAAGTACAGCTATAAAAGTTTCAGATCAACTATTATCCCTATTACCCTATGTGATCACCTTAGCGATATTAATGGGTTTTGTAGGCAGAGCTTCTGCCCCAGCGGCTAGTGGTGAACCCTATGAGAAAAGCAATTAATGATTTTAGATAGACAATAGAGGATAAAAGATCAAGAATTCAAGATATAATAAGGATAAAAAATAAAGAAAAATTTAAAATGTCCAAGTAAAAAGAATTCTTTTTGCTTGGACATTTTAAAATAGGAAAGGTTAAGAAGGATAAAAGAAGAAATGGCTGGTTAAACTAAACAAAAGTCATTAGAAAGGACAGGATATTATGTGCCCAAAACAAATTGCCATTGATTTTGGAACTTCAAATACATTAATTTATATTAAAGGCAGAGGCTTGGTTCTTCAAGAGCCTTCAGTAGTAGCCATAAACAAAAACAATGATAGGATTCTAGCAGTGGGTTTTGATGCCCAGCGAATGATAGGTAAAACACCGGTAAATATTCAAATCATTAAGCCCTTAAAATATGGGAGTATAAATCATTTTGATATAGCTAAAGTTATGCTCCAAAATTTCATTGAACAAACAAAGCAGGGGGGAAGATTTTTCAAAGCCTTTTCCAGAGCAGAGGTTTTGGTGGGAGTGCCTAGTGGCATTACCCAAGTAGAGAGAAGAGGAATTGAGGAAGTCATCAAAGAGGCCGGAGCAAGAAAGGTAATGGTAGTGAAAAGCGTAGTAGCCGCTGCCATAGGTTCGGGAGCTTCCATCAATAAACCCAAAATCACTTTTGTAGTGGACGTAGGGGGAGGGACCACAGACGTTGCAGCCATTACCCTTGGAGGGATCTTAGTAGAAAACTCCATAAAAGTAGGAGGCAATAGTATAGATGAAGCCATTATCCACTACTTAAAGAAAAAACATAACATTAATATTGGGGAAATAACCGCAGAAAATATCAAGATAAAAATAGGTGATGCTATTGGGAAAGAGGAAAAAGTCTTAGAAGTAACAGGACAAAACTTGACCAGTGGTCTCCCTATATTAGTAAATATTAATAGTGCAGAAATATTTACGGCCATAAAAAGGCCCCTAGATAAAATTGTGGCAGCCATTAAAAAAGTCATTGAACAATGTCCACCAGAAAGTGCTGCCGATATCTTGGAAAACGGTGTGGTACTGACAGGTGGAGGGTCATTATTAAATAACTTTGATACCCTCCTAAGAAATGAGTTAGGGATTAAAGTAACCAGTGTGGAGCAGCCCTTGATTATGGTTACCCAAGGTCTAGGAATTACCTTAGATCATCTAGATTTATTGGATAGCATGATGCTAGAATACAGTCCTAGGGATATACAAAATAAGGAATCCATTATTCAAGAGGATAAGGATATAGAAGAATAAAAATTAGCCTATGATGGGCAATAATTCCCACTAGCCAAAGAGGGAAAAAAGGAATAAGATATACAATAGGATATAATAGGAAAGACCCTTGAAGCCTCAGGGGTTTTTTGTATTTTATTTTATAGATTGTCATAGGGTACATCAATGATATATAATAAGAAAGCAGAATAAAAGGGGGTGAGGAAATGATAGAAATTTATTTTCTTTTGACGGACACTGGAACAATTTTTAATAGGACGATTAAATTTTATACGAAAGACCCATACAACCATGTATCCATTTCCTTAGACAAAGAATTTAATGAACTCTACAGTTTTGGAAGAAAAGTGCCTTATAATCCCTTTAAAGCTGGCTTTGTAAAAGAAGAACTAGACGGTATTTATACCTATTTTAAAAACACATCCTGTGCAGTGTATTCTATGAAAGTACCCACCAATAGCTATAGAAGAATGCTTGAAATTATTGAGGATTTTAAGAATCAGCCTCTACGATACAATCTTATTGGAGTAGTAGCTGCAGCTTTTAACAAGCCAATGAAAAGAGAAAGCGCATATTTTTGTTCCCAATTCGTTGCAGTTTTATTGCAAGAAAGTGGTGTTTGTTTGTTTTCTAAGGATCCTTCTCTGATAAAACCTTCTGATTTTCAGAAATGTCAGGAACTTACATTAATTTACGAGGGAAAACTGGCTAATTACAATCCATTATTTTTACCAAAAGTCAGTATAGTTTAATGATGGTATAGTAAAGAATGTAAATAACTGAGGTGAAAACATGATTGTTGGAACTGGAATTGACATTATAGAAATAAAACGCATTGCCAAAATTGTTGAAAAAAGGGTAACCTTTCTTCAACGTTTTTTTACAATAGAGGAAAGACAATATTTTGATAGTAAAGAAAAAAATAAGATAGAAAGTATTGCAGGATACTATGCGGCTAAAGAGGCTGCAGCCAAGGCTCTAGGTACAGGATTATCAGGCTTTAAGTGGCAGGATATAGAAATAAAAAAAACCCCCCAAGGACAGCCCCAAATAGAGCTTAGGGGACAGGCAAAAATTCAGGCCCAAAGTAGAGGCATCGAAAAGATGGTATTATCTATCTCCCATTGCAAGGAATATGCTGTGGCCCAAGCTATAGCATGGGGAGAACCAGAAGAAAAAAAACAATAATAATATACTAATAGGACAATACCCCCCATAAATATAATGAATAGTAGATAGTATCCTAGAGAGGGTTTATCTCAGAATATAAAGGGGGTATTTAAAGGTGAAGGCTAAAATCCTTATGCTATTTATAGGTTTATTTATATTTTTAACCGGTTGTGGCAATCTTACCAATGAAGAGATTATAGAAAAAACCGAAAAGCAACTCAAAGAAATGAAATCCTACCAATGTACTTTAGAGATAAAGGTGACAGGAAATAAGGGTAGTCAAGAATATGAAATAAAGCAGTTTTTTCAAAGTCCTGATTCCTATAGGTTAGAGACCCTAAGCCCTAAACAATTAGAGGGCAAAACAACCATCTTCCAACAGGGAAAAGCCAAGATATATCATCCCCATATTGATCAAAGTATTATTATAGAAAACTTTGAACCCAAAGGGGAAGAGGTTATGTTTTTAGGGGATTTTTTAAAATGGGATTTTGACAAGGAGACCAAGATAGAAGAAAAAGTGCAGGGCGAACAAGAATATTTGGTGCTAACTAGGGAAATTGCTAAGGGAAGTTACTATCATCACAAGCAAAGCCTTTGGATTCACAAGAAAGACATTTTACCTCGATATATCAAAATCTATGATCAAGAAGGAAACCCTAGAATTGAAATCACCATAAAAGATTTTAAAATTGCTCCAGAATTTGATAAAATGTTATTTGAGATAGAGAAATAATGGAAACATAAAATACTTTTAGCCTATGGGAAAAGAGGAGTTATTATGGAAAAAGAAGGATTTCATCGTCCTACTTGGGTTGAAATTGACTTAGACGCTATCGCTCATAATATTGAAGAAATAAAAAAGTTAATAAAAAATAAGAGAAAAATAATGGGGGTTGTAAAGGCTGATGCCTATGGCCACGGAGCTGTGGAAGTGGCAAAGACCCTATTAATGCATGGTGTAGAATATCTCGCTGTGGCCATGGTGGATGAGGCCCTTGTCCTTAGAAAGGCAGGTGTTGACTGTCCCATCTTAGTCTTGGGATATACACCAGAACAGCAGGTAAATGAACTGATAAAATGGGATATTACTCAGACGATTTATAGCGAAAATATGGTGGATTTTATACACAAAGTGGCAGTCTTGCAAAATAAGATAGTTAAAGTTCATATAAAAGTAGATACAGGAATGGGAAGAATAGGATTTAAAAGTAAGGACGAAATTTTGAAGATTCTGAGGAAAATAGGAAATCTTCCTAAATTAGAAGTGCAGGGGATATTTACTCATTTTGCTACGGCAGATGAAGAAGATAAAAGCTTTGCCCAAAACCAGCTAAAAACCTTTAGGGACATCTGCAACTTCCTAGAGAAAGAAAATATTCACATACCTATTAAGCACATAGCCAATAGTGCAGCCATTATTGATATGGAGGACACCTACTTCAATATGGTAAGGCCAGGAATTATTTTGTATGGACTATATCCTTCAGAGGAAGTTTTCAAGGAGAAAATTTCATTAAAACCTTCTATGACCTTTAAAACAAAAATAGTGCATATTAAAAAAATTGATAAAGACACGAGCATTGGTTATGGCAGAAAATATATTGCTCCTGAGGAAAGGCGAATTGCCACATTGCCTGTAGGTTATGCCGATGGCTATTCTAGAATGCTGTCTGGAAAGGCAGAGGTATTGGCACAGGGAAAAAAGGTCCCTGTGGTGGGTAATATTTGCATGGATCAATGTATGATTGATATCACCAATCATCCCAAAGTACAGATGGGAGATGAAGTGACTTTATTTGGCCAGGGAATGACTGTAGAAGAAGTAGCACAAAAACTAGGGACGATTAATTACGAAGTTTTGTGTATGGTTAATAAAAGGGTGCCTAGAGTCTATATAAAAAACAAGGAAATAATGAAAATAAGCAATACTTTAATAGATTAAAAAATAAAATGTTAAATTATTGCATATTGACACATTCTTACAGCATAATATATAGTATATATTATGGTATATACTATCAGCCATGGAATATTTATACTGACAGAATAATTTATTTGCCAATGATATCGGGAGGTGCTATAGTGGCGGAGTCAAAAAGAATCATAATTAGTTTGCCGAATTCACTATTAAAGGAAGTAGACGACATTGTTCAGATGGAAAAAAAGAATAGAAGTGAATTTATCCGAGAGGCAATGAAATTGTATATACGAGAGAAAAGAAAAATTGAGATTAGAGAAACCATGAAAAAAGGATATACGGAAATGGCAAATATCAATCTAGCTCTTGCAGAGTCTGCCTTTAGTGCAGATTTTCGCTCGTTAGATTTATACGAGGCTAAACTATCGGAGAGTGAATAGGGTGAACGTGAAACGAGGAGATGTATTTTATGCAGATTTAAGTCCCGTTGTTGGATCTGAACAAGGGGGAGTCCGTCCAGTGCTCGTAGTTCAAAACGATGTTGGTAATAAATATAGTCCTACCATAATCGTGTCAGCTATCACTTCACAAATCAATAAGGCTAAACTGCCCACCCATATAGAGATTAGCGCCTCAGAATTTGGGTTAAGTAAAGATTCTGTCGTATTATTAGAACAAATACGCACCATTGATAAAAAAAGATTGAGAGATAAAATAGGGCGATTTGACGATGATTTAATGGAAAAAGTGAATGAAGGACTCCTAGTCAGTTTCGGATTGATTGATTTTTAGATAATTAAGGGAGAATATAGGATGACCTATATTCTCCCTTAAATAATATATAGGAAAATTGGTATAATTTATGAGAGAATTTATGGAGATTTATTACAATACTTGATAAAATAGATACAAGATAATCGGATAGAAGCAGGGTGTGGTTGCCACTTCTGTACTCAAGATGAAGGGAAAAAATAATCACCTCGCACGGGCCGCAGGGTGATTATATAAAATAAACTCCATGTGGCAATCGCATTTTGCGAATCCGATTACCTTTTTTATTATTATACCCTAGATAAGGGAAAATAAATAAGACTTTCAAAAAGGCTATTCTTGTAGGCCAATTATACATAGAGTATGGAAGGTGATCTATCAAATGAAACTACTGGGAAGTATTTCTAAAATTAAACTCTTATTTCTCTTTATATTTGCGCTTGTTGTGGGATTCTTATCTATGCTTCCCATGATTTTTTTGCAGCGAACCATTGATTTCTCAGTCCACAATAAGCATTTAGGGAAAGTCTTGTCCAATGGACTAGCTTATATAGGAATCTACGTCCTCTCCTATACGCTGCGTTTACTCATCCTCAACGAAGCCAATAAGGCCAATAATAAAATAAAACAAAATATTAGGGATCAGATGTTTGAGGGGATTTCCGAGACAAAGATTCCTATGATTGAGCAAATGGGCAAGAATAATCTTATCAACTCAGGGTTGGATAATTTAAAAGAACTGGAAGAAGATATTTTGATCACCACTGTTCAATTTATCTTTACATTATCCAGCTTTATTACTGGTATAGGAATTATGGCCAGGTATAGCGTCAAGCTGCTGCTCATTATTATCCCACTGTCCATCATTTCAACATTCATCATCAATTTATCCTCTAGAAAATCAAGTTCTTTAGCAGAAAAGGCCAGTCAAATACGCACCAAAACTTGGAGTGCATTTACTGAAAACATCTTAGGCCATAGGGAAATTTATTTATATAATCAGCAAGAAAGGCTTAGTACAGAGTATGTAGATTGGAGTTCCAGTTGGAATAAAGTGGAGAATCAGCGTTTAAGGATAGAAAACCGATCAGCAATTACAGCAAATCTGAGCTTTTCCATATTCATTGGAATTATTATTATTTTGGGAACCAATGCAATCATGCATAACAATCTTTCTGTGGGAGCGCTGGTGGCAATCCTAATGTATAATCATATGATTACCGACCCGGTTTTTGATCTTCTTCAAAATCAAAGAAAAGTATTTAAAATCATAACAGCTTCCAAAGTTTTAAGCCGCATTTTGGGAAAATTAGAGGACAATAAACTCAATACCCAAAAGCCCTTGGAACACTTTGAGAAAATGGAGTTAAAGAACATTACCATAGGATATGACGACAGAAGTATTTTAGAAAACTTTAACATATCCATCCATAGGTCCCAGAAGATCCTTATTAAGGGAAGATCAGGAGCCGGAAAGTCAACCTTATTAAAACTATTTACAGGAGCCTATTATCCTAACTCTGGGAAAATATTACTTAACAATATCCCTATACAAAATGTCAGAATATCAGTTGGTTGCGTATTCCAGGACGATATTTTATTTCACGGTACTATAATTGATAATATCAAATTTAGTAATCCAACAATTGATGAATCTGAATTATTGAAAATAATAAGAATTGCCCAATTAGAAGATTTAATTAGTGATTATGGACAAACAGATATTGGCGATGCTGGTGTAAGGCTTTCGGGTGGAGAGAAAAAAAGAGTGCTATTGGCCAGGGCCCTAGCGAGTAATGCCCAACTTCTTCTTTTCGATGAATTAAGTGCAGGTTTGGATCATGAACTATTTGAAATCATTATGAAGGATATTCTAAAAAATTATGGGGATAAAACAATTGTATTTGTAGAACACAAAGATGTGAGTTCCTACAAATTTGACCAAGTTTTCAATCTATAAAAAATAATATAGGATGTCAAGAAATGGGCTTTGTAAGAAGAAAGAATATGTCGGGATGCAGAAAGCACCCTAATATAAGCCTATTTTGGGATTTTTATAATATAGATGAAGGTGAGCAGAAAATCTAAACAATCTGCTCTATTTTTTTATCCCAAAATGCCAGTTGAGACATGATGTAAAAGTAAAAATCTTAGTTCATTACAAAGACAACTATGAGTTATGACAAAAACCCGCAGGATTAAAATTTTTATGGTAGGATGAAGGCAGAAAAATAATAATAGAAAGGATGAGAGCTTTGAAAAAATTAATTTTAAAATGTAGTGGAATTGCAGCTTGTATAGCATCAGATACTGCATATTTTCCATAGAAATAATATAAGTAGTTCCTTTAGGAATGAAACTGTTGTTATGGAGAAACTTCATTTACTTGACAGCACTTTCTGTACAAAAAAAGTAGTGTATTTATTCTTATACCAGTGGAATATAAGAATAAACTTTTAAACCAAATAAAAAATATAGTTTATAAGAAACTAATACGAATTATTTCAAATATTTTGGAATGTACTTTGTTATTTTGATCTATGAGGTGAGGGTAAACTCTTAATTTGCATGCCAATGACCGTTGCTTTATCTTCTGCTTGTTCTGAGCTTTACAATATATTAAAGTTTTGCCCATAGATACATTATTTCAATCAAAAGAGGAGGAGAAATATGTTTAAAAAAGTATTATCTATGTTATTGGTAACAATGTCTATTATGGTAATTGCTACAACTGGAGTATCTGCCATGATAACTGAAAAAAATATTGATGGATTGCAAGATGCAATAGAAAAAATAAATCCTGAATATATAGAAGAGTATAAATCATTAACTGAAAATGAAAAAGAAAAAGAAAAAGAATTATCCCGTATACAAAATGAATACCCACAAGGAAGCATTCTTAATGAACGTGATTCTGCATTTATATTGCTTGATGGACAGGATGTCAAGAAAAACCAAATAAGGGCTGGCTCTTCTTCAAAATCTTTTAGTGTAGATAAAACACAATATAATACTACTGTTCATTTATATGGAACTATGACCCAGAATATAGCCTATGTTGCTGGTAGCAGTAGATTTGGTGGTACTGCGAATCTTTACAGAATGTCTGGCAGCTTATCTAAAGTTAAGTTAGAGATATTCCATACCGCCTATGGTCTTATCGGTAGCTCCGCACCCTATGTAGGAGTATTATATAACGGAAGTGTGTCCGCAACAAAAACATCCAATTTAAATTTAAGTAAAATGGATAAAACAAAGGATTATGGATCAATTCTTCCCATGTATACAACTATGTATGCTAGGGCAACTGTTACTACCGGAACTGGCGATCAGTACACCGTGTCAAGTGATTCTTGGAAACGGGCTCAATAATCGTAGAATTTAAATAATACTTAGGCAAGATTAAAACATTGCATAGTGGACACCGAGGTATTTAAAATGAATCATAAAGGAAACTAGCTAAAAATTTATAGTAGAATAAACAATGTACTATGATATTGATTCTTGCCTAAGGCATAATATATACTATAAAACTAATATATAGAAAGCATGTGAGCAAAATGCCAATAAATATAATAACTTTCCTTTTCTTAGTAGCCTTATTTATAGTCTTTATTGTTTATATCATTAAGCATATTATTAAAAAGAATTAAATAGAGCTACAAATATGAAAAAATCAGGGCTTTTACTAGAAGAAGTACCTTGAAAATTCAAATTGGTATTTGAAATCCAATTTAACAGTATAAGCTTATTATTATATCTACAACAAATGATAAAGAATATAAGCTTAAAGGAAAAGATAAAAGTCTGTTTAATAGAATATCGGGTTTCTTTAATAATTTAAGAGTTATTCACTAAAATATAAAAAAACAGGGATATAAACGCTAATGCATCCATAAGGATATAGAAACTAATTTGAGCAGGAGAAATAAATACCTGCTCTATTTTTTTACCCTAAAATGCCAGTTGAGGCATGATGTAAAAGTAAAAATCTTAGTTCACTACAAAAACTACTATGAGTTATGACAAAAACCCGCAGGATTAAAATTTTTATGGTAGGATGAGGGCAGAAAAAATAATAATAGAAAGGATGAGAGCTTTGAAAAAATTAATTTTAAAATGTAGTGGGATTTTAGCGAGTTTTGCATTAATGGTAACGACATTAAATATGAACATGGCCTGTATATTTTTAGTACATCAACCAAAGCTTCCACAGGAAGCTAAAAAGCTTAGAAAATTTTAATGAAAATGAGCACAGCCCAAAAAATTACAGAATCATTTATTCACAATGACATAATCTTGGCTGAAGATAAAGATTTATACATCTATGGACTTAAACAAGGGGTATTCATTTTATTAAACATCTTTACAATCATAGGAATGGGTCTTATCTTAGGAATGCTATGGCAAAGTTTTGTTCTTATGCTTGTATATATTCCTCTTCGATCCTATGCTGGGGGGTACCATGCTAAAACCCCCCTAAAATGCTACCTATTTTCTATAGTAATGTTGTGGGTAGCCCTTCTGGGAATAAGACTAATCCCCTGGACAAATTTTACCAGCCTAATGGTTTCTTTCTGTGCTGGAAGTATTATCTTCTTTCTTGCACCTGTAGAAGATAGCAATAAACCCTTAGATGAAGTGGAAAAAAAGATTTATAAAAAACGCTCAAGAATTCTTTTAATCGTCTCAATAGGAGTAGAATTACTACTTTGGATAATAGGGTTTAAAAAAGCAGCAATATGTATAATGATGGCGATAATCATGGCAGCCATGATGGTTGTAATGGGATTTTTAAGGAATAGGGAGACAATTTTAAAAAATTCAAGATAGGGATATTGCATAATAGGAGTACTAAACATGAAGAAAAAAGTCATATTCATTTGCCTTGTGATGATTATCCTGTGTTGCTTATTTTATATATATAGTATCTATATTCATAAAGGCAATGCTAAAGAAATTATAGATATACTATTTTTTAATGAAAGTAAAATAAAAATAATAAAATAATATGGAAAAGGAAACATATTAGAATAGGTGGAACGCCTCCCATTATAAACTCCTTAATGATATAATGAAATAAAGCATTACATTATATGGAAAAAAGGGGATGGGGATTATGTTTCAAATTGCCATATGTGATGATGAACAGCTTATCTGTTCCCAGATTGAAGACATTATTTTAGATTATCAAAAACTCATCAACGAAAAAATAGAAATTGAGATATTTTATTCAGGAGAAGAATTGTATAGATATATGGAAAAAGGACATTATTTTGATCTAATATTTTTAGACATTGAATTAAAAGAAATAAATGGAGTTAAGGTGGGTAGAAAAATCCGTGAAGAAATGGACGATCAAACCGTACAGATTGTATATGTATCAGGAAGAGATAGTTATTATAGAGATCTCTTCGAAGTAAGACCAATGCACTTTTTGTCAAAACCCATAGATAGGGATAAGGTGATTAAAGACATTGAACTAGCAATGAAGCTAACAGATAAATTAGACGGGACTTTTAACTATAAAAAAGGACATATCTATTACAAAATACCCTTCAAAAATATCATTTATTTTGAAAGTCTAGGTAGAGAAATCAAGATGGTTTCTACCCAGGGGGAAGAGTTGTTCTATGGCAAGCTGAAAGATGTTTATCATGAAGTAGCCAAGCATCACTTCCTATACATCCATAAATCTTATATTGTAAATTATGCCCATGTCACTATATTTAAATATGATGAAGTCACTATGTCAAATACTATTTGTTTGCCTATTAGCCAATCCAGGAGAACAGCAATAAGGGAATTGCAACTAGAGTTTGAAAAGAGTGGATTATACCAATGGGCATAAATACATATACTATCATCTATATCTTAACTAATATTTTTGGCATTTACATTATTTACAGATTTATGGATGTCTTTTTTGATCAAAGAGAAGCCGATAGGAAAATAGAGTTTTTATCCTATTCTCTATATTTTATTTTGAATACTTTAATCTATTTTTTGATTAATATTCCCATAGTCGTTATGATATTTAATATCGCTGCTTTTATGGGCCTATCCCTCAATTATAAGGCTACCATGAAAAAAAGGATATTAGCGGTGACCCTTATATACCTGATTTTAATGTGTGTTGAAATCATTGTGATCCTTCTATTATCCGGTATCGGGTTTAATGTTACTTCAAAAAATGAATATTCCCTGTCCTATAGCTTAATTGTCTTAAAAGTGGTTTCTTATTTAGTAGTTATCCTCTTAAAAAAATATAAAAATGTTAAAGAAGGAGAGACCGTTCCTTTTGCCTATTGGATTTGTATTTTCCTCATTCCCTCATCTTCTTTATATATCATATTGCTACTCTTTCAAGTCCAAGGAATTTCATTAGACCAAATGATTCTGGGTACTTTTTTTATGCTATTGATCAACTTTTTAACCTTTTATTTATATGATGTGATATCAGCGACTCTAAGAGATAAATTGGATAAAGCTCTTCTTACTCAGCAAAACAAATATTACGAGAGACAATTTAACCTAATGGATTCATCTATAAAAGCAACAAAATCCATTAATCATGATTTGAAAAATCACTTATCTGTCATATATTCTTTGGTGGAAAAAGGGAAAAGGGAAGAGTCCCTAAAGCATATATCCCAAATGGCTCATGTTTTCAATAGTCCAAAAACCTATGTTTATTCAGGAAATATGGATATTGACAGTATTCTAAGCTTTAAACTACAAGAAGCTCAGCAAAAGAATATAAAAACTTCCATCAATCTTAAGGTCCCAGAGAAAATGAATATTCCCTCTTTCCATATGGCTATTCTATTGGGAAATCTACTGGATAATGCCATTGCAGCAGCTGCTATTCTAGGGGAAAAAGGATACATTGATTTCCATATGAAATATGACAAAGGAAGATTAATTATAAAAATAGATAATCCCTATAAAGGAGAAATCCTAAAAGAAGGAGACAGATATATTACCACAAAAGAAGATAAAGATAACCATGGAATAGGTCTTGAAAGCATAGAAAAGGTTTTAGAAAAATACCATGGTTCTATAGCAATAGAACATGAGGAGAATATCTTCTCTGTTACCTTATTAATGTATATAGAAGGATTGGAGCAGGAAGTTAAATAACCTGCTCCATTTTTTATCCTAAAATATTAATTTAGATATGATCTAAAAAGAAAAAATCTTAGTTTATTACAAAAACTACTATAGTTTATTACAAATGGCGGCACAGATGGAAATTTTATGGTAGGGTGATGTCAAAGGAAAATGATAGCAAAGGGGGGATGCCCTTGATTGTAAAAATGTATTTCAAAAATAAAAACTAACGAGGGGGAGAAAAGTATGAAAAAAACTTTGTTAATCATGTTTTTGTTAGTTGGTTTTTTACTTCCTGTTAATGCTGTTTATGCAAGTGATGAGGGATTTGATGGAGACTTGACATATGAAGAAGGAGGAAAAGCCTATATCTTAACAGAAGAAGATGAAAAATTATTAGAAGAAAAAAATCAAGAAATCCTTAAATTTAACGATAATAAAAACAACGACAATATACTTCAACCAATGTACTATCCAGATGGAGAATATCGAGAATTATCAGTTCCTGTTTTTAAACAAGCTAATGGTTATTACTGTGGACCTGCTACCGTAAAACAAGTTACACATTTTATAAAAGGCTCATCAAGTAGTCAAAGTTATTATGCTGGAAAATTAGGTACAACTAAAGCAGGTACAGATATGACAGTCATTGCTAATTACTTAAAAAACAATGTTAAATCAAATTATGTATATGCATCAATTGGAACTTTTGATGCATGGATGAATAAAGTGAATTATGGAATGAAGAATAAAATGCCCGGAGTGATAGACATTAATACTAAAAATATATCAGCCTTTCCATATGATACTGATACTGGACATTTTGTTAATATGAGTGGCTATGACACAAAATTTGGCCCCGGAGTTAAGGTAAGGATCACTGATCCTTTTGGACCCGGATTAGGAAATAGATGGTATAATGCTCGTGATGTATATAATGCTAACAACAATCATTTTAGACGAGCTATAATATGGTAAAAGGCAAAAAGTTAATAATTTTACTTGCATTATTGGTATTGATTTTATTAGGGGCCTATGCCCCTAATAAAATCAATGTAAATAATTTCAATCCTAGTCCGATAACTTTTGAAAAAAAAGATAATTTTAATGTTTCCCATAAAACCATTGAGCTTAAATTTGATGAAAGTCAGAAGAACTTAGAATTAATAGATATTAAGAAAGATAATGAAATCTATGTAAGATATGATAATTCTGGAAAAATGGTATATGCAATTAAAAATTTGAATACGAATAAAGATTTAATATTATATAAAAGTGAAAGTGTATTTGCTACTGCATTATCAGGGGTTTATAAGGATAAATTATATGTAGTAGAAACACTTATTGAAGGAGATAAATTTATCTCCTATATAGTCCTGGTGGACAAACAAAAAAATGTGCATCGATATCCGCTAGGGACGATGAATAAAATTCCATATGTATATCAAGTAGATAATTTATTATTAATCAATTATGAATCAGGAGAAAAAAATCAAATAAATAGCTATCTATCATATTTTGATATGGATACCAATCGATTGGATAGCATTACGGAAGAGCAATATAAAATAAATTCATCAGGAACAGTGACAGGAAATTATATTTTATTTGCTGGGGGCATGGAGAATTCTATTTACTATCAAGTTGTAGAGTATAATAATGAAGATATAGAAAAAGACGGGAAATCATATTTATATAAGATAGATAGAGATAATAAAGAAAGTATTAAAAAAATAACAACATTAAATGAAAAGTTAATTTTTATTTCAGGAGATGAAAATAGCCTTATTACATCAGATTATATGTATGAAGCCCCTTTCTATGATTCTGGTAAATTATATGTAAAAAACAAAAATAAATGGTTAAAAACTACTATACCACACATAACAGCTGGAAGAGATATAATTGGTGTAGAAAAAATTGGTGATAATGTTTTATTAATTTATAATAATGAGTCTTATTACTTATATAATTATGAAAGCAAAAATTATGTAGAAAAAACATATAGAAAAGAAGATTCAATATTTTCTAGAATAAGAGTATCTAAGAATAATTTTTTTTATTTAGAAAAAACAAACAACAAATACTTTTTGCAACTATATACTTATATTGATTCCAATTAATATAAATTTAGGAGAGAAGGTTTAAATTGAAAAAGAATATATATGTTTATATTTATATATTGATGATATTATTTATAATAATAGGGTGTACGAATAAAACATCTATAGATGAAGGGAATTCACAGGTTGAAAATTTGCAAAAGCAAATTAAAAGGTATGAGCATAAAATTGAAAAGCTAGAAGTAAAGAACCATGAATATGAAATAACAGTTAAAAATTTTGAAGAAGAAAGAGATACTTATCAGAAGTTCATTGATAAAGCAATAAAATATTTAGATAAGGATGAATTTTTAGAATTAGCAAAAAGTGAATGGCATTATAGCCTAGAAATTGATGAACAACCTGTTCCATCGGATGGGAAAATAGTGATTGACAAAAAAGACTTTGAAATACTATATTCCGCAGAACAAGCTATGTCCCCAGGCCTACCTAAAGAAATTTATACTCAGGGAAGTATTAGCGGAGAATACTTTGATCATTTGAAAATATTAGACATCAAACCAAAGGATATTAGACTCCTTGATGGAACTGTAGTATCAGCATTTGTCTATGAATTTGAAAATCTCTCTGGAAATACAGATTTAAAATTAGAAGTCAGTGATGAATTAAAAGAAAGGCTGGGTTTACAGACCAATATAATCAATATCCATATAAAATGATTCATGGTAAGTAATGATAATATTTGATAAAATAGATACAAGATAATGGGATACAAACAGGTGTGATTGCCACCTTACTTTCTGATGAAAGGAGGTGGTGCGGTATGAGTACATACGAAGCAATATCTTTAATGCTAAGCTTTGGTGTATTTACCATATCGCCAATCTCCTTAATTGTTATTCTGTTAAAGGATAACAAACAAGGAAAAAAGTAATCACCCTGCAAGGCCATGCAGAGTGATTATATGAAATAATCCCTAAGTGGTAATCGCATTTTGCCAATCCGATTACCTTTTTTATTGTTATACTATAGATAAGAGAAAATAAACAAAATTTTGAATAATATTTTGAATAGCAATAGTTATAGGAAGATTAACCAGAGCAGAATTATTTACCGAGTTTTTAATGATTATAATATTGAGAAAAATACTCAGATAGTGAAACACTATTAGAAAAGATTAATGGTGTTAAAGAGGAAGGAATATAAAAAATGAAACAGTATTTTTTAAATAATAAAAATACAAAGGTACGGGTTTGTGAATGGGGAAGAAAAGAGAACCCTACAATTATTTGTTTACATGGACTAGGCAGTACTAATTTGAGTTTCTTAGAATTAGGGGAGCTTTTAAAAGACAAATACTACATTATATCTATTGACTTACCTGGTCACGGAAGAACACCAGCATTTGAGAATGACGAAGACTATGGAATCCCCAATTTAATAAAATGGATCTCAGAGGTAATCCAATTAGTGGAGAAAAATAGCTTTTACATATTGGCACATTCTTGGGGAGGATGTATTGCTTTGTATTATGCAGCGCAATATCCAGAAAAGGTAAAAAAAATACTATTACTAGATGGAGGCTATCATATAAAGCAGATTCAGTATGATTATTTTATAAATATAGATAAAAATCAGTTGGATTTTAAACCTAATTGCTCTTTAGAAGAGGAAATAAAATCATATATAGCAGATTTTGATGGCTATGTATTCACAAATTGGAATGACTTTTTAGAAGTGGAGAGGAACAACTATTTAAGATGGTCGAAACTATTAGAACAGGCTGCCAAGGATTTGATGAAAGAAGAAGAGGATGGAACAATCAGATTTTGTGCATCTGGAGATACGGCAAGAGGGGCTATTAAGTCTATGTATAACTTCCCTACGGATGGAATATATCCTAAAGTAGAGACGCCAATATTGCTAATGCAAGCAACAATCCCAGCATCTTGGAATGAGATTAGGACTTTATTAGTAGAAGAATTTCAAAAACGTACGAATTCTTTGGTAAAAAGAGTAGAAGCAACACATTTAATGCATTGGGATAATCCTTTTCAAATAGCAGAAGAAATAATAGAATGGATGAAATAATTAATTTTGGCCTGAACTCATTTTATTGCAGTAATGGCTATACAGCGAATAGAATATCATATCTTTATAAGTAAAGGATGAGGCTATATCTGTTTGTTATAAGAAAAAATTGGAGAATGTTGCAAGCGTAAAATCTCTAGTAATTATGCCCAGCAAGATAATTGGAGCAGAAGTGTTAAATAACCTGCTCTATTTTTATATATAAAATAAGAGAGTGCTTGCTATTTTGATATTGTTCGTTTAAACGTATATAGTAGAGTGAGCGAAGAGAGATTGTATGGACTATATTTCAATAAAAGAAGCAGCAAAAAAATGCTGAAAAACATACAGATGCGATGATTTGAGAACAGAGCAGAATTAATGAACTTTTAAGAAGAAATGCAGTAAGTAAATTTACTCTGATGAACTATACTATATAGCTAATAACAGTAAATGAAGGAATCATTATTAATATAAAGGAGTTGTTAAGAGGTGAAAATATTAATACTTGAAGATGACAGTACGATTGCTTTTGCTATTCAATCTTATATGAAGCGGTTTGAAATAAAAACGGATATCTTTGATTCATTGGAAGCAATTTCTGATATAGATATGAATGACTATGATTTGGCGATTTTAGATGTAAATCTTCCTGATGGTTCAGGCTTTGAGTATCTTAAATATATTCGAGAATATTATGACATACCAGTTGTAATGCTGACAGTTAGAGATAGTGAAGAAAATATTTTAACGGGATTTGATTATGGAGCAGATGAATATATTACGAAACCCTTTTCACTGCCTATTTTAAAGGCAAGAATGGATAATATATTCAAGAGAAGATCTCAAGATGGGGAAGATCTCACTTTTCAAGAACTCGTTTTAGATAGTGCATTTAAAACAGCAAGAATTAATAATAAAAACATTGAATTAAATAGGCAAGAATTTGATGTACTTGAAATCTTCCTCCTTAATAAAGGACTTAATATTACCAGAGAACATCTTATTGATTCTGTGTGGGGATATAATTTATATGAGATTAACGATAACACATTGACAGTAACAATAAAGCGATTACGGAACAAGTTGGGAACTTATGGAGATAATATTAAGACTGTACGAGGCATCGGATATCGTTGGGAAAGTGAGAAACTATGAAAAGTAATAAAATCTTTATAGGAATCGTTATTTTTAATTTTATTCTGTCTATGTTTGTTGTTTTCATTAGTCCGAGATTTGATATAGTCACCGCATTTGGGCTTTTTATTGTGAATGTAGTTCTATTTATATTGATTAAATTAAATGATATTAGACAAGATAAAATGATCAATAAAAAAATACATAGTGTATTTGAATTATTAAATACATTAGATGCAGATACAGACAATTATGAAGTTATTGATGATGAGTTTGGACGATTAAGGGACGAGATTGTAAAAACTGTTATTGAGAAAAGACAAGTAGCTGCAGAAGCTACAAAGAACAGAGATACTTTAAAAACATACGTAGAGGATATAGCTCATCAAATCAAAACACCCTTAACAGGTATATTGCTTATGTTGGATTTAATAAACGAAGAGCCAACGAATGTAGATGAATACGCAAGGTATATCAGAAATGATGTGAATAGATTATATCAATTAACCGATATCCTTCTTAAAATGGCGTCTTTGGATTCTGGTTTAGTGCCAATGAGAAATGAAGTGTTTAGTGTAAAAGAATTGCTCATAGAAATTAAAACAAGTTTAGAATCATTTTTTGCAAAAGATAATCTTCCAGTAGTTATAAAAGGTGATGACTTTACTTTATTTCGTGACGAACAATGGGTATATGAAGCCGTATTTAACATAATTAAAAATGGTCTAGAAGCTTCGGAAGAAAAAGGTATTGAAATAGAGTTAAAAACATCAAATATCCATCAAAGTATACTTGTTAGAGATTATAGTGAAGGGATATCTGACAAGATGTTACAGAAATATTATACACGATTTTATAAGTCCAATCCCAAGACGAAAGGGTTTGGGATTGGGCTTCCAATGGCAAAATCAATTATGGAAAAACAAAATGGAGATTTATTGTATTTTAGGGAAAAGAATTCGAATTATTTTGAGTTGAGATTTTATAAATAGAGAATTTATCCTTTAATTGTATATACAAACAAATAATACAGTTTATAAGAATAGATTGACAGCCCTTGTGTCTGTCAATTTTTTTGATTTGAAATTATTAACTTATTTTTTAGGAATTTATGTTGAGTCACATTGCAGTCACATAGCTATGATATTTTTAATGTATAAATTTAGGAGGGATTTCATTATGAGTCTTGTAAAAGCAAACGATTTAACGAAAACATATGATTCCACAGTTCCTGTTACTGTCTTAACTGATGTGAATTTTCAAATGGAAAAAGGAGATTTCGTTTCAATTATTGGTGATAGTGGGTCGGGAAAATCAACGTTTCTTCATTTATTAGCTGGCGTAGATACACCAACAAGTGGGGATATCTTTATCCAAGATAAAAATATTACAAAATTAAGCAAAGAAGATTTAACTGTTTTTAGAAGAAGAAATATTGGTGTTATCTATCAATTCTTTAATTTAATTCCTAATATAACCGTTAGAAAAAATATTCTACTTCCACTATTACTGGATTCTCGAAGAGAAGATAAAGGATATTTTAATGAAATTATATCCACGTTAGGTATAGAGGATAAATTAAACCGTTACCCCAAGCAACTCTCAGGGGGAGAACAACAGCGAGTTGCCATTGCAAGAAGTCTGATTACGAGACCTGCCATCATTTTAGCTGATGAACCTACAGGGAACTTAGATAGGAAAAATTCAGAAGAAATAACAGCTTTATTCAGGCTTGTAAATAAACGTTTCATGTCAACCATCATGATTATTACTCATGATGAAAAAGTCGCAAATTCTTGTGATAAGGTATATAAGATGATCGATGGCAAATTGCAAGTAATGAGGGAAGGAGATTAATATGAAGATTATTAATGAACTTTCAAGTTCTGCAATTAAAAATAATAAAAAGGATACATTGGCAACTAGATTTTCTATTCTTATGGCTGTGATATTGCTTGGTACAATTGTGTTCATTATGGGGTCATTCAAAGCTGATGACTATAATAATATTAAATCCATGATTGGAGACTATCACGTCTCATTTTCAGAAATTGATGAACCAATCTATGATTATTTGACAACTCATAAAGAGATAAACCACGTTGAATTTGATAAAATTATTGAAACAGGTATGAATGAAGTGATTTATGAAAAAAGTCCAGATTACTGGAATACGCAAGATTTTGAGATTATTCAAGGAAAAAAGCCAACCAAGGAAGGGGAACTGATTGTTCCATCCCGTTTCTTAGTAAAGAATAACACATATACAATTGGGTCAGAATTAAAATTCGGTGATAGAAACTACATTATTGTTGGCGAATACAATGATTATGGATATGGATATAGTTTTGAGGATTCCATTCTCTTCGGTTACTTAGAAAATCAAACAAAAGAGAATTTGCTTCAAAATAATGCAGGTGTGCGAGCATATTTATGGTATGACTCTCCAAGAGATACCTATACGCTCACAAGACAAATGTTAAATGAATTTCAGATTAATGAATCTGAAGCTGAGAATTCTGGAAGATTATCCTATAATACAGGTATTTTAGAATATAAAATGATTTATCCATCAGGACTTATTCCTCCTAAAAGTGTTGTGGTTGATGTCATTGAAACTTATAGTCTTTGTTTTCTATTAACGATTCTTTTTGCCGTAATGATATACGGTGCTTTTAATGTATGG
Source organism: Irregularibacter muris (assembly GCF_024622505.1). Taxonomy (NCBI): domain Bacteria; kingdom Bacillati; phylum Bacillota; class Clostridia; order Eubacteriales; family Eubacteriaceae; genus Irregularibacter; species Irregularibacter muris. The sequence goes on along the minus strand of NZ_JANKAS010000004.1, from coordinate 10,499 downwards.
AATAGTCGAGATATTAAAGAACTTGCGTTGCTCAAAAGTGTAGGAATGACCGAGAAACAAGTGAAAAAAATGGTACGACTTAAAGTTTTAAGACTTTCTGTGACACCAATTTTAGCTGGTACAGTGATTTCTTACGGTGTTGCTAATCTTCTTATGTATTTGGTTTGGTTGAATAATTCTATTAGCAACAAAAATCTATCTGACTTATTTGGTGCGAAAATGCGGGCTTATGATTTTCATTTTATTGGAATATCTGTATCACCCATCATTTTGATTATCATTTTGTCATTACTTACTGTTTATTTTTCAGCATTGATACCATCTAGAAAAAGTGCAAAATTGCGTATTATAGAAGGACTAAATGGTAGAAAAGATAAAAAAAATAAATACGGGGCTTCTAAAATTGGTGGACAAATTGAAATATCATTAGCAAGAGATTACTTTAAGTCTTATAAATCTACCTATAGAACAATTATTTTGGCTATGATTATTTCAGCTATGGCTATAACAGTCACACTGGTTTCACAGTCATATAGAGCATTAAACATGGAATACGACCAATTTAATAACCCCTATCATTTTACTTCAGATATTTTCACATCTTCTAAATTAGAGGATGAAATGATAAGTAAAATCAATGATGTAAAAGGCATTGATGAGTTACATGTTTATGGGTATAAAGACTTCAATTTTCTTTTAGAGGATAATGAGAATTTTGCTTCTGAGGAGTTGTCGGGTGCTTTTACTAAAGGCAAAAAAAGCAGTAATAACATGTATTTGAGGCTATATGGATTATCAGATAATGATTATCAGAATATTCTCAAAGAAAATAACTTGGATAATGATATCGGGTATGTTCTTTTAAATAAGACACCTAAAAGTAATTTCGTTCCTTATACATTTAGAGAGTATATCCCTTTGACCGAGAAAGATGATAAAAATATCGTTGTCGGATATGACATCGAGGGTAAGTCTGCAAATGTGCCCATTGGTGGGTTTATCGATACTTTTCCTTATGAATTAGATGAACATGGTGACAGCGGAGTATATATTTTTACCGCTATGAATAACCTGGAAAAATTTAATGATGAAGCAGACCCTGTAAATTACTATACCATACAGTTCAAAGCAAATCAGGATTTAGCTAGAGTATCAGATGAAAGTGAACGTATTATATCATCATTCATTCCAGAATCAGATTATTCTATAAGCACTACTCTACTAACAGAAGCTAGTGATAATGAAATAATAAGAAATGAACATCTTTTGAACGCAGGTATTCAGATTATTTTTCTGATTATTGCATTGTCCAATGCATACAATAGTTTTCATGGGAATCTTAGGGCTAGAAAAAGAGAATTTCAACTTCTCACTACTGTCGGTATGACAGAAAAACAAATAAAGAAAATGATTTTATCTGAAAGTCGACTTCTTTTTACAAAGACACTGATAGCTTATATTGCAGTATTCATTGTAGCCGTCATAGCACGTGTTTATAGAAGTAATTATAACTTTGGATTTGGATTGAAAGAACTATTAGCAAATATTAATTATATTCCAATTATATTGGTGTTTGGGATCACCCTACTTGGTATGTTGCTTGCAATTCATAGTAGCATTCAGACCATATTTAAAGATGATTTAAATGACACTATCAGGGAAATTTAAAAACTATCTGATAATACTCTTTTTATATATTTTAAATTCAATAACATTTTACACCTAGATAGAGAGGAAAAACACTATGGAAAATATCAAAGAAGCGATTAAAGAGAAACCAAAAAAGTTAACATGGAATTTACTTTTAAAAGTTTGCCTAATATATAAGAAGTTAACTTAATACCTTTTAGTAGAATTTCCATTGAATTCACCTTCTAATACAACCGTACATTTGGAAAACCTCCTAAATGATTTAGGTCTGGCTTTTCACATGGAAGAATCTCATGAAGTACCAATTGATAATACTCTTGTTGATTTAAATGAACTAATTCGATAGATAGTCGCAGAAGTAGCAAATATGTCCCAACAATTTCAAAATCACTTTGAATGTATTTTTGATGAAGAAAAAATTCTCATTAATGGCGATTCAAGTTTACTTAAAAGAGCATTTCTAAAGGTTTTAAGTAATGCAGTAACTCATAATGAGAATGCAATAAAAGTTATAATAAAAGTCAAATCGGCTAATGAGAATGTCGTTATAAGTATCCAAGATAACAGAAAAGGAATTAATGAAAATGATTTAGAACACTTATTTGATCGGTACTATAGAGGAATAACTACTGAAAAAAATTCTAATGAAACTAAATTAGATATGGCAATTGTTAAGGAAATAGTTGATTTACACAATGGTTCAATAGACGTTTCAAGTAAGGCACATGAATACACAAAATTCGAAATTAAGTTACCTTTAAAAGAGAAACATTATTAAAAAATGCAACTGCCAGACAGTAACAAAAAGCCCTTACCCTACAGTATCCTTTTCATGCGATAAAATTATACTTTATTTTCCAGACGACGGTTTTAAAAAAACGTCGTCTCTCTTTTTAAAAGAATATACAAATGGTGTTTTAAGAAAAAGGTTTTAAAAATAAAATTTTAGATGATATATGGCTAAAAAAGAAAAAACTTGGTTTATGACAAAAACCAGTATCGTTTATTACAAAAAGCTGAATAGTGGGAATATTATGATAAGATGGTAATGAGATGAGGTAATTATAGAAAAGGGGAGAACGATGAAAAGGATAGTAGTATTCTTATTTTTAGTATGTACAATGCTATTTATTACACTTAGTCTTGTAGGATGCACCAATCAAGCAAAGAAGCATGAGGATAATTTAGAGGTTGAAAATTTGCAAAAGCAAATTAAAAGGTATGAGCATAAAATTGAAAAGCTAGAAGAAAAAAACCATGAATATGAAATAACAGTTAAAAATTTTGAAGAAGAAAGAGATACTTATCAGAAGTTCATTGATAAAGCAATAAAATATTTAGATAAGGATGAATTTATAGAATTAGCAAAAAGTGAATGGCATTATAGCCTAGAAATTGATGAACAACCTGTTCCATCAGATGGAAAGATAGTGATTGACAAAAAAGACTTTGAAATACTATATTCTGAAAGACTGTCTATATCCGCAGGACTACCTAAAGAAATCTATACCCAGGGAGATATTAGCGGAGAATACTTTGAACATTTAAAAATACTAGATATTAAACCAAAGGATATTAGACGTCTTGATGGAACTGTGGTAACAGCATTCGTCTATGAATTTGAAAACCTCCCTGGAAATACAGATTTAAAATTAGAAGTCAGTGATGAATTAAAAGAAAGACTGGGTTTGCAGACCAATATAATAAACATCCATATAAAATAATTACAAGGTAATCGGATAGAAGCAGAGTGAAATTGCCATCTTACTTTCTAGTGAAAGGAGGTGGTGCGGTATGAGTACATACGAAGCCATATCTTTAATGATAACCTTTGGTGTATTCACTCTATCGCTAATCTCCTTAATTGTTAATCTGTTAAAGGATAGCAAATAAGGAAAAATAATCACCCTGCACGGCCATGCAGAGTGATTAAGTAAAATAAGCTCATCGTGGCAATCGCATTTTGCGAATCCGATTACCTTTCCTTTTATTATACCATAGATAAGGGGAAATAGACTAAATTTTGAAAAAAATCTGGATAATAGTTATAGATAGACTAACCTGAGCAGAAATATTCACCAATCTGCTCTATTTTTTCACTATAAAATCTTAGTCGAGATATGATGCAAAAACCAAAAAATCTTAGTTTACTACAAAACTACTATTATTTGTGACAAAACCCGCAAGATTTAAGCTATTTATGATAGAATATAAATAGAAAATATTTACAATATTCTTATTATTTTGCTGTCTTTGTTTGATAAATTTGTTTATATATTAACAATGAAGAAGTGGTACGGTATGGGGAATGGAAGAAGATAATGATTTCAAATACAAGAAAAAATGATTATCTTTTACAGGAGGTGTGTATTTATGCCAAAACGTTATGAAAATCCTAGGACACGAATTATTATCTATATTCTAATATTATCTATGTTTGGAGTTCGTTGGGTGAATACTTATAGAGTAAAAAGCATGAACAGCTTATTCGATCTGAGGATAGATAGAGCTAAGGTTGTCTCAGTCTCCATTGATGATGGGGATATTTATGGAAGAACTAAGGATGAAGAAAAAGTTAATGAAGTAAAAAAACATTTAAAACCTTTAAAAGTGAGACGTATGCTAAAAAATGAGGAAGCTAAAGTTAAAGATTTTGAGGAAGGATATGTTGTTGAACTTTATGAAGGAGATTTTTTAGGGGGAATTGCAGTCTATAAAAACAATAAGAAGATTATCAGCGATGGTAGTTATTATTATAAAATCACTAAGGGAGAAATAGATCAGAAATTTATAGAAGATTTATGGAATTCTTTAGAAGAAAAATATGGTGAAAAGTGATATCGGAGAGGTTATATATGAATGACTATGGATCTGTGTTTATATTTTTATTTATTTTAAATGGTCTTTTATATGAGGCTATATCTAAACCGAGGCTAAAAGAAAAAACAGCTAAACTTCTTCATAATAGCTTAGACTTACTGCTTATTCCCCTTATGGTATTGTATGTTTATAATGTAGATCATTCTATCTATTATGATGAGGGCGTCTATCTTCCCTACGTTGTTTCAGGTGGAAGTATAATATTCCTTTTAGGTAAATGGCTAAAGACGATATATAAGTATTTTTGGAAAAAGGCAGATAAAGCATAATATATTTCATAATGGTTAGCCACTAGAAAACAGTAGTATGGGGAGTTTTTATTGTTTTACAAAAGCCACTATTATTTACAACAAACTCCGATACAACATAAATCTTTATGCTAGAATATGGATAAAGAAAAGGTTTGTAAGAAAGAGGAAAAGTTATAAAAAGCTTCACCATGGGATAGGAAAATAGTAGTAAAAAGTTTTAAATAAGAAGTGGAAATTGAAAAAAGAGGATAGATATGATCCCACACTATTTGGGGATAAGTTTAGAAATCAGGTTTTAAGTAGAAGTTTCTTGCAATTTGGTTTAAATAAGTATTATAAATTAAATGAAGAGGATATTGAATTTTTAAATCAAATTTTTAAAGATAATTTTAAAGAGACAAGCATATAAACTATTGTTTTCTATAGTTTTTACATATTAACACAATATTAACACCAAATATAAAATATTAACACAAATCTTATATCTATAGATTTAAACTATTATCGAAGGGAGATGAATCCTGTGACTTTGATAATAGTTTTCTTCGTTATTGCTTTCTTACTTTTTGGATATTATATTATGGATAGAATTGATAAATTTATAGAGAGTAATTTTCTCATACCAGATGAGTATCACCCTTATCAATATTTGTCCGATAATGAAGATAAGGAAATAGTAATATTAATTTATGGGGATAATGCTTTATCAAAGCATGTAAAGAATTATTGTGATTCCCAAAAATATTTATATGAAAATATAATAGATATCCATTATATTAGTAAGGACTATAGATATATGTATTTACTTGCACTGTCTTTAAATGATGTAGATAATTTAATGGTTAGCTCTATTGGATTGAAAGTTTACGGGATCCCACATATTATCATACTATGCAACAATAAAAATAATTTAAAGATATATAGGGAGTTTAATTTTGACAAAGTATTGTTATACACTGACGAAATAGACAAACTTTTGAACATTATGAAGGAGACAATAGAAAATGCAGTTAAAAAAGAAATTTAATCTATCTTATCCAAAGTTAAGTGTTCTAGGCTTTTTTTTAATTATAATTATTGGGGCAATACTATTGTCATTGCCAATTTCATCGAGAGATGGTGAGTTTATACCATTTATTAATGCCTTATTCACCTCTGCATCTGCAACTTGTGTTACCGGCTTAGTAGTGTATGATACCTATAGTCATTTTTCAGTATTTGGTCAGATAGTCATATTAGCACTTATACAAGTTGGTGGTTTAGGTTTTATGATTATTGCAACTATGTTTTTGCTAGCTCTACGTAAAAAAATAGGAATTAAAGAGAGAGGATTTTTAAAAGAATCTGTAAATTCTGTACACATAGGTGGTGTTGTACGATTAACAAAGCATATATTGATTGGGACTTTTCTTATGGAGGGTATAGGAGCCATTATACTTTCCATTAAATTTAGTTATGAAATGGGAATGGCAGCTGGCATATATAATGGTGTTTTTCACTCAGTATCGGCTTTTTGTAATGCAGGTTTTGATTTAATGGGACGATATAGTAAGTACTCATCATTAACTAGGTATAGCAATGATACCCTGATCAATCTTGTTATCATGTTTTTGATAGTTATAGGAGGTATTGGATTTATTGTTTGGGAAGATATTTATAAGCATAAGTATAAATTTAAGAAGTATCAACTACATTCCAAGATTGTCCTATGTACAACATTTTTACTGATAGTATGTTCGGTTATTATATTTTATTTTATGGAAATGAACAATGTGTTAGAAGATGTTGGAATAAAAGAGCGGGCACTTTCATCTCTATTTCAAGTTATAACGCCTAGAACAGCGGGATTTAATACAGTGGATATCGCCTCGTTATCAGAGGGATCAAAACTTCTCACTATGATACTTATGATAATTGGTGGTAGCTCTGGTTCAACAGCTGGCGGTATTAAGACGACAACTTTTGTAGTTTCCATTCTTTCAGTAGTATCTTTAATAAGGCAGTCAGAAGATTTGAACATATTTGGTCGCAGATTAGAGAGAGGTGTATTGAAGCAATCCTCTAGTATTATTACTATCTATTTATCAGTGGCACTTTTGGCTATGCTGTTTATTAGCTTTAATCAACCTGAATTAGATTTAAGGGATATCGTCTTTGAAGTTTTTTCAGCAATTGGAACTGTTGGAATGTCCACTGGCATAACAAGTAGTTTGGATATTGCATCCAAAATGATGATTATTGTATTGATGTTTTGTGGGAGAATAGGTAGCCTTGCTGTGATTATGGCAATTTCTAATCATACAAACACTGTACTTACAAAAAGCCCTGTGGAAAAAATAACTATAGGTTAATTAATAACACTATGGAAAGGAAAAACGCTATGTTCATGAAAAAGAAATCAGTATTAATAATAGGAATAGGTCGATTTGGCAGATACTTAGCACATAAATTTTCAGAACTAGGTAATGAGGTAATGATTGTAGATCGATCTGAGGAGAAATTAAATGATTTAGTCTCTATTGTAACAAGTGCTCAAATAGGAGACTGCACCAATTTGGAAGTTTTACGTTCTTTAGGTGTTTCCAATTTTGATATTTGCTTTGTTTGTATTGGGTCTAACTTTCAATCTTCTATTGAGATAACTTATCAATTAAAAGAATTAGGTGCCCAATATGTCATTGCAAAGGTAAACAGAGAAATTCATGAAAAATTTCTTCTACGCAATGGGGCTGATGAAGTTGTATATCCCGAGAAGGAGAGTGCGAATAAAACCGCTTTAAGATTGAGTGCTAATCATGTATTTGATTATATTGAATTAACGTCTGAATACTCTATTATTGAAATACCTCCTCTAAGTTTATGGATTGGTAAAACTATTGCTAATGTAGATGTACGAAGTAGATATAATATTAATATACTTGCTATTAAGATAAATAATAAGGTATCCCCACTTCCTGATGCAGATTATATTTTTAAGAATGAAGAGCATCTAATCATTGCAGGAAATAGAGCGGATCTAATGTGTCTTATGAAAAAATTATAAATAGGATAATGGTGATAGAATAGTTTTACGGGGGTGATTTTTATCAATAGAACTAAGTATATTCACCTGATTTATATGGTGAAATTAATTTTACTAATAACCCTTTCCACAATATTATCATTGTTTCTGGGTAACTTTGGTATTGGTAAAGAAAGTATTATTATGTTATTTTTGGTGAGTGTTTTAGTTGTAGCCATTGTTACAAAGGGGTATTTTTATGGTATGCTAGCTTCTATTATTAGTGTATTTATATTTAATTATTATTTTACAGAACCCATTCATACCCTTGTGACTTATAACACCAATGATATTATATTAATGATTGCATTTTTAGGAGCATCGTTAATATCGGACACCATGACAAAAAGATTCCAAAAACAACTATTAATTGCTAAACAGAATGAACATACTGCGAGGCTTCTATATAAAATCACAGAAAGTTTTTTACACATTACTGGGAAAAAGAATATTATCCTAGAGGGCATTAATTATATTTATCACAATACTCATTTTAATAGCAGGGTAATCTTAGAATCAAAAGAAGTCTATACCGATGAAGGGAGAGAATTTTCCACTGATAAAATGAATATTATGGAAATCCCCATTCAAGGCTTAACCAAGCAATTGGGAGTAATGCAGGTAGTGTATTGTAAAGAAAATTTCGCCTTAGAGCATGAACTCCTAATTAAGACAGTTGTCATCCAAATGGGATTATCCCTTGATAGGGAGTTTATTTATAATGAACGTGAAAATATACGTATTGCTATGGAAAGAGAAAAAATGCGTAGCAATTTATTAAGGGCAATCTCCCATGATCTTAGAACTCCATTGACAGGTATTGTTGGAGCGAGTGATGTCATCCTTGATAATTTAGAGCAGCTAGAAAAGTCGAATATAGATAAACTGGTAAATGATATAAAAGATGAGGCTCTTTGGCTAAATAAAATTGTTATAAATATTTTAAACATGACTCGAATTGATGAAGGAAAGCTAGTATTGGATAAGTCTTATGAAGTAGTTGACGATATTATATATGAGGCAATGGACCACATATATCATATTGCAAAAACAAAGAAAATTTCTGTTTCTATACCTGATGAGGTCATTGCCCTCTATATTGATGGAAAGCTTATTGTCCAGGTACTCATTAACTTAATAGATAATGCAATAAAACATACACAAGATAATGAAAGTATTTTTTTACGAGTATATGCAAAGGGACAGTCGGTAATCTTTGAAGTAGCAGATAGTGGTAAAGGTATTGATAAGAATATTGAAAACTCATTGTTTGATAGTTTTGTAACTTCTTCTAACAAAATTATAGATGGTAAAAGAGGAATGGGACTGGGATTGACCATATGCAAGGCCATTGTTGAGGCACATGGTGGTACAATATCTGCTAGTAGGGCAGTAGAAGGAGGAGCATTATTTACATTTACACTACCCCTAATGGAGGAAAGATAATGGAAAATCCAAAGATATTAATCATTGAGGATGACAAGTATATATTAAACTTTATTTCTCTTTCTTTAAAAACAAATGGCTATGCCTTTGAAACTGCTAGTACAGGCATAAAGGGGATTTCCCTTTTTTATAGTAATCATCCAGATATTATTTTGCTTGATTTAGGACTACCGGATATTGATGGTATTGAGATTATTAAATCCATTCGCATGATATCAGAAGTCCCAATACTAGTAGTATCAGCAAGAGGGCAGGAAAAGGAAAAAATTATAGCATTGGATGAGGGTGCTGATGATTATATTACAAAGCCATTTTATATGGGAGAGCTATTGGCACGTATTCGAGTTATACAGCGGAAATTAAAAAAGGCAGCAAAAGCCGACAATAATGAAAAATTTCAGTTAGACTATTTAACAATAGATTATGAAAAACGATTAGTTTTGATAGATAATAAGGAAATACATCTTACACCTATTGAATACAAACTATTGACATTACTTGTAGCCAACAAAGGTAAGGTTTTAACTCACAATTATATTTTAAAGGAAGTTTGGGGCTATGGTGAAATAGGTGATTCCACAACAATTCGTGTTTTCATGGCAAATCTTAGACGTAAGATAGAGAAGGACAAATCTAAACCCCGTTTCATTTTAACAGAGGTCGGTGTGGGCTATCGTTTTGCAAATGAATAAAGCATTAATAATTATAGTAATAAGACGATATCGCTATCACTGGATTTTGAGTTTTGTAAATTCATTGGGAATACCAAGAATTTAATCTACCTGATCAGAGGTTATAGACCGTTTAAGTTCTTATAAAATGAAGATTTAATGCACAATATTTATAAGAGAAATCCCAGTAAGTGATTATAATGTTTGATAAAATAGATACAAGGTAATCGGATACAAGCAGGTGTGATTTCCACCTTAATTGTTCATCTGTAAGGGATAACAAACAAGGAAAAAAATAATCACCCTGCCTGGCCGCAGAGTGATTAAGTAAAAATTGATCACTAGGTGGCAATCGCATTTTGCGAATCCGATTACCTTTTTTATGATTATACTATAGAGAAGGGAAAATAAACGTAAGCGTCTTTTAATAACATGTACCAATAAATAATGGCGGCCAAATGGCCGCCATTATTATCTATTATTTCGACTTGCATGCTGCCTGAACCTGTGGGTTCCATGGAAGTAGCTTGTCTAGAAAAT